>JAZOBP010000122.1:0-3156 GCA_045596065.1 Lawsonibacter sp.
CGGGCTTGGCCCAGGCGGTACGTACGCTGTCAGCAATGATAACTTTTTTCATGTTCATCAACCGTCCTTTCTGCACTGCTCAAAGATAGAGGCAAAGCCCATGCCGCCGCCGATGCACATGGTGACCATGGCGTAGCGCACATCGGGACGGTTCTTCAGCTCGTAGAACAGCTTGGTGGTCAGGATGCCGCCGGTGGCAGCCAGAGGATGCCCCAGAGAGATACCGCTGCCGTTGACGTTGGTACGCTCCCAGATGGTGTCGAAGGTCTCGGTGTCGGACCACTTGACCCACTCACGCATCACGGCCACGGACTGTGCGGCAAAGGCCTCGTTGAGCTCGATGAGACCGATGTCCTCGATCTTCAGGCCGGCCTTCTCAAGAGCCTCACGGGATGCCTCGATGGGGCCGACGCCCATGATCTTGGGCTCCAGACCCACGATGGCAGAGGAGACGTGGCGCAGGTAGTAGTCATAGCCCAGCTCGTCGGCCTTTTCACGGCTCATGACCAGCACGGCAGAAGCGCCGTCGTTGCGGCCGGAGGAGTTGCCGGCGGTGACGCAGCCGTCCTTCTTGAAGGCAGGCTTCATGGCGGACAGCTTCTCATAGGTGGTGGAACGGGGATGCTCGTCGGTATCGAAGTCACCCACGGGGACGATCTGCTCCTTGAACTTGCCCTCGTCAATGGCCTTGCGGGCACGCTCCTGACTGCCCAGAGCAAAGCGGTCCTGGATCTCACGCTCGATGCCGTACATCTCGGCCACGTTCTCGGCGGTCAGACCCATGGGCAGCACACCGAAGATCTCCTCGGGGGAGTTGCCGGCAGAGCCTTCCAGGATGTTGTCCTGAATGGTCACGTTGTTGGTGCCCAGACCCTTGCGGGCGTTGCGCAGGAAGTAGCAGGACTTGGTCATGTTCTCAGCGCCGCCGGCCAGAATGATGTCCGCATCGCCGCAGCCGATGATCTGGCTGGCATCGTAGATGGACTGAGAGCCGGAGGAGCAGGCACGCTGCAGGGTGTAGCCGGGCACGCTGTCGGGCAGACCGGCCTCCAGCCAGCCGTAGCGGGCCAGATTCATGGGATATGTATTCATCTTGACGTGGCCGAAGATAACCTCGTCCACCTGATCAGCCGTGATCTTGGAGCGGTTGAGCACTTCCTTCATCACGATGGCGGCAAGCTCCTGCTCGTCATACTCGCTCAGAGCACCGTTCATCTTGCCGATCGCAGTTCGCACACAATCGGTAATTACTGCATCACGCATTGCAATGATCCCTCCATGTTAAATATTTTTTGTTGGGTTTTTCCAAAACCCACTCTTACATCATCAGTATACCATTGACAAAGTCAAATGAATATCTCATAATAAGTTTATAGGTCATAAGTTTTTACTTATGTAACGAGGTGACATTATCATGATCACACTTCTGCAACTGGACTATTTCCGCAAGCTGGCCGCCACTGAGCACATTACCCAGACCGCCAAGGAGCTCTACATCTCCCAGACCGCTCTGAGCAGCATGATCATCGGTCTGGAAAAGGAGCTTGGTGTGCAGCTGTTTGACCGCTCCAAACGCTCCATCCGGCTCAATCAGGCCGGACGGCTGTACCTGCAGTATGTCAACGAGGTCTTTGCCGCTCTGAAAAACGGCCGCAGTGCCCTGCAGGAGCTTACCGAGTCCGCCGAGCGTCAGGTAAGCCTTGCGGTGGGCACCTCACAGGTATGGCTGCCTATGATCCGGGACTTCCGCAAGCATTATCCCGAATGCTCCATCAAGCAGCACAACCAGACGCTGGACGAGCTGATCGAGTCTCTGCGCTCCATGAAAACGGACTTTGTCATTGCCAGTACGGACGAGATCCCCGATACCGATCTGGAGCACGTCTTTTTGAAAAAGGACAGCGTCTACCTGTGTGTTCCCAAGACCCATCCTCTGGCCGGGCGGGACAAGGTCTGGCTGCGTGAGCTGGAGAATGAGCCCTACATCGACCTGCCCGCCGGCACCCCGTGGCGTGTGTACTGTGCCCGGCTGTTCAAGCAGGCCGGGGTCACCATACGCACGGTGCTGGAGTGCGATTACTCCATCCGTGCCGCCCTCATCGACTCGGAGTTCGGCGTAGCCCTTACCTCTGCCTCCGCCTATGAGGTGGATATGCTCAAACCCAACTGCTACGTTCCCATTGCCGACGAGTTTGCTTACCGGGAAATGGCCCTGTTCTGGAATCCCAAAAAATATATGTCCCAGACCGCCAAAAGCTTTCGGGATTTCTGCGTCGGCTACTGGGAGAAGGACAAAACATAAAAGTGCAAGAAAAACCCTGCAGTTATCAAAACTGCAGGGTTTTTGTTATGTAGGTCAGCTCAAAGCGCCCTTTTCCATCAGCTCGTCGATCTGAGCCTCGGTATAACCCAGGTCGGCCAGGATCTGGCGGTTATGGTCGCCGCAGAAGAAGGGATCTCCGAACTTCAGCGCACCCTGAGAGCCCAGACGCACGGGGCAGGTGGGCAGCACACGCTCGGCGCCGTTGCTGCACTTGTAGGTCTGCAGATACTCGTTGGCCCATGCCTGCTCGTCCTTGAGCACGTCGGCAAAGTGATAGATACGGCCGCTGACGATGTCCAGCTCGGCAAAGGCCTTGAGCCACTCGGCAGAGGGCTTGGTGGCAAAGACCTTTTCGAACAGGGGCACCAGCTGCTCGGCGTGCTCGGTCATGGTCTTCATATCGGTCACACCGATGGCAGCGACCTCATCGGCCACGCCCAGAGCGTTAAAGAACTTGTTGGCGTAGCGGTCATACTCGAAGATGGTGCAGCGCACCCACTCGCCGTCGGCGCAGCGGTAGGACAGGTTGGTGGCGGTGCCGAAGTTGCGCTTTTCGGGGAAGGGATGGCAGTAAGGCTCCTGCGCCACGGTGATGCAGCCGCCGGACATCCAGATACCGGCGTTGTACAGAGACATGGTGACAAAATCGCCCTTGCCGGTGCGCTCACGCTGATACAGGGCGGTCATCACGCCGCCGAAGAGGGTGGTGCCGGACAGCACGTCGCCCATGGCGTAGCGGGAGTTGGTGGGGTAGCTGCCGGGGGCGTGAAAGCTCATGGCGGCAGAGAAGGCGCAGGGGGGCCAGAATGCGATGTCGTGAAAGGGGGGGGGAT
>JAZOBP010000123.1:0-2278 GCA_045596065.1 Lawsonibacter sp.
CTACACCAAGGAGACGGAGGACACCTGCGAGGAGTTTGCCAACCTCACCCCCGGCATGATGAAGCGCGTGCCTTTCGCCCTGGGCATGGAGGGCACTGTCCGCTCCCTCAACGTCATGGCTGACGGTCAGGGCAAGTTCCGCAACTGCGTGGTGGTGTCCACCGGTTGGGGCGCACTGTCCACCGACTCCGGCACGGCCTACGATGTGTGCAAGACCTACGCTATTGATGCGGAGGACACCCTCTCCGGCATCGGTACGATGGAAGTGGCACAGGATGGTAAGGAGTATACCGCCACCAAGACGGTGAACGGCGTGACTTACGGCTTTACCGTAGGCGGCTCCGGCTACGTTACTTACGCTGACTCCGGCGTTCATAACCGCTATCGCAACGTGGAGTTCTATGCGCCCGACTACATTCAGGTCATGGGCTCCGGCCCCTCCGGCTCCACCTACATCGACTCCTATCTCTACAGTGGTCATACCGCCTTTATGACCCAGCAGTCCCGCGGCGGCACTTTCGAGCTGATCGACACCAAGATCGATACAGTGGATGCCCTCATGCAGATCAAGTCCGGCGCTGCCAACACGGGCTTCAGCAATCTTATCGTGGATGGCTGTGAGGTGAATTTCTCCGGCACGTCTGCCCGCGCTAAGGACGGCATTTTGACGGAGCTTATTGAGTCCGACGATGCAGGTAACCCCGGCATCACCACCTACACCATTTGCGATACGGCACACGAGGCCGAGGCTACCTCCGCCTCCGTGGCAGACAGCAGCTCCACCTTCAAGAACGGTACTTACTTGGGCGACATCTACAACAGTATCTACAACTATCGTCAGAAGCTGAATGTGACGCTGGAGAATGCGACCCTCACGGGTACGGTGTCCGCTTCTCAGGCCGTCCATGTGGATATGGAGGGTAGCGTCGTGCCTAACGGTACGGTTCTCAACGCCTTTATGGGCAGCGAGGAATATAACCACGCCAACTATACTGCCGAGAAGGGTGGTTTCAGCGGCGAGTGCAAGCTCATTGGCCACTTCCGCCACACCGCAGCCCCGATGCTGAATAACTTCATCGACCTGACCCTCGTTAAGAGCGCATGGAACATCACCGGCGAGGGCTGGCTCAACGCTCTGACGGTGGAGTCTTTGGAGGATCTGGCGGCTGATAAGCCCGTCACCATCCATGTGAAGGCACTGACTGTGGGCGGTGAGGTCTACGGCGATGGCGTGTACACCAGCGGTAACGTCACCATCGAGGTGGACACCACTGTCATCGAGGTGAAGGATAACGGTATCGTGGATGCAGGTCAGACCTACGGCAACGTGAAGTATGCTATCGTCTCCATGATGGAGGATGGTACTCCCAACTCCAAGGCCATCGCTGTCCGCCGTCAGAACTATGTGGACGGAAACCTCTACTTCACCGTCATGCCCGCCGAGGGCTACAAGGTTCTCTCCGTGGTGGGTGAGGGCGGCACTTTGAGCGCCAACACCGCAGGCGGAGAGGTGGAGGCCTACGATCAGGTCATCGTCCCCATACTGGGCAACAAGGAAATGTCTGTGACGGTTACTGTCGCACAGTAATGTCTCTCCATAAAAAACTGAACCGCTTCGTTCTGGGGAACGAAGGGGGTCAGTCCATTTTACGGAAGGTTCTTTTCACGGTAACGGTAAGCCCACAGAAGGATCAACAGGCTGAGAGCCATCATCACGGCGAAGAGGACGAAGGAACTTTTATACTCGTGGGTGTGGTCGGCAATGAGACCGGGGACGACGGTGAAGATAATGCCGCCCAGGTTATAGAAGATTTGCAGCCATTTGAGGGTTTTGGCGTACTGCTGACGGGAGGAAAGATCCTCTGCCCACAGGGGCGGGCCAACATTGAAAAGAGAAGCACCGAGACCAAGCATAATGGCGAGGGCGAAGCACCAGAAGGTGTTGCTGCCGTCCATGCCGAATACGAAGAAGCAACCTGCAATGAAAATGAGGAAGAGCAAAATGCTGCACTGCTGGGAGCCGATGCGGTCGGCGATGCTGCCGGCAATGAGCTTGCTGATAATGAGCATGAGACCAAAGAGGGAAATGAGAGAGGCTGCCAGCCCCGCGCTGTAGCCGCTGGTGCGGGTGAGAACACCCAAATGTCCCGAGAAGGCCAAGCCTGCGCCGCCGTTTAGCAGCATCATCAGCGCCAGCATCCACAGCATACCCCGAGGCAGGGTGAAGTGGGGGGAGGGGGTGTGGTCGGTGGCTGGCGTTTCCTTCGATTCACCGTAG
>JAZOBP010000124.1:0-5325 GCA_045596065.1 Lawsonibacter sp.
CCGTTGAATTTGCCCTTGAACTCAAACCGGCGGCCGGCACCGCCAAAGGTGCCCAGACCGATGCTGACGGCCCCGGCGGGGACATGGAGGACGTAGGCCGCAGCGGCGGCGGCAAGGGCGTTTTTCACGTTGTGCAGGCCAGGGACACGCAGCTGAACGTGGGCGTAGAGCTCGCCCCGGACCAGTACGTCGAACCGGGCACAGCCGTGCTCGAAGCTGAGGCTGCCGGCGGTGACGTCGCCAGTCTCCACGCCGAAGGAGAGGGTGGGGCGGTCAAGGCCGCGCAGGGCGTCCATGGTGTTGGCGTCTTCGGCGTTGGCCACCACCCAGCCCGTGGGGGGGACGAGGGTGCAGAAGGAGCGGAAGGAGGCCTTGACGGCGTCCAGACCGGAGAAGTAGTCCAGATGGTCGGCGTCCACGTTGAGCACCACAGCCACCGTGGGCAGGAAGGAGAGGAAGGAGTCGCAGTACTCGCAGGACTCCAGAATGATGGTATCGCCCTTGCCCACCCGGTGTCCGGCATCCAGCAGGGGGAGCCGGCCGCCAATCATCACCGTGGGGTCGGCTTCTGCGGCCATGAAGATGTGGGTACACATGGAGGTGGTGGTGGTTTTGCCGTGGGTGCCGGAGACGCACAGGGCGTTGCGGTACTGGGCCATGATGGCACCCCAGGCCTGAGCACGCTCAAACACCGGGATACCGGCGGCACGGGCGGCGGCGATCTCGGGATTGTCATCGTGGACGGCGGCGGTGCGGATGACGCAGTGGGCCTCCAGCACGCCGCCATCGGCCCGGTGACCGATGGTTACGGGGATGCCAAGCTCACGCAGGTGGGCCACAGAGGCACTCTCCTGCATGTCGGAGCCGGTGATGGTGATGCCTGCCCCCTGCAGCACCTCGGCCAGAGGGGACATGGACACACCGCCGATGCCGACCAGATGGGCACGGCGGCCGGGAAGGAGATATTCGTGAATGGATGGAGCAGCCATGCGGTTTACACATCCTTATTTTAGGTTTATAATGGTAACAACATTATAGTACGACTTGGGTCAAATGGCAATGTTAAATATAGACCCAAGGGACAGAAAAAACAGTAGAAAATGAGTGTTGGCCCTCAAAGCCTCCCTCTGACGAGGGAGGTGTCAAAACCACCGGTTTTGACGGAGGGAGAGAATACCGCCCAGCCGTAAGCGAACTACCCCTCAGTCACGGCATAGCCGTTCCAGCTCCCCTGACCGCCCAGCCGTTAACGAACTACCCCTCAGTCACGGCGTTGCCGTGACAGCTCCCCTGACTGCCCAGCCGTTAACGAACTACCCCTCAGTCACGGCGTTGCCGTGACAGCTCCCCTGACCGCCCAGCCGTTAGCGAACTACCCCTCAGTCACGGCATAGCCGTGACAGCTCCCCTGACAAGGGGAGCCAAGGGGTAGGAGTCTTACGGATGGGGCGTACCCCTTGCGGGTACAAGGGGAGCCAAGGGGTAGGAGTCTTACGGATGGGGCGTACCCCTTGCGGGTACAAGGGGAGCCAAGGGGGAGGAGCGCTGCGGATGGGACGTGCACCTTGCGGACTGTGCGATGGGGAGGTGAGCTGCAAAAATGTGGAACAAGGTCAGTGCCGGGGCGGCGGAGTGCTGCCGGGTGCTGTGGCAGGCCGGCTTTGAGGCCTGGCCCGTGGGGGGCTGTGTGCGTGATCTGCTGCTGGGCCGGACGCCCGGGGACTTTGACGTGACCACCGATGCCCTGCCTGAACAGGTGCTTGCCCTCTTTGATCATACGGTACCAACGGGTGTAAAGCACGGCACCGTTACGGTCGTCATAGGCCGTGAGGGGGTGGAGGTGACCACCCTGCGGGGGGAGGCGGGCTACTCCGACGGGCGGCATCCCGACGGGGTGCGCTTTGGGGTGAGTCTGGAGGAGGACCTTGCCCGGAGAGACTTTACCGTCAACGCCATGGCTCTGGGCCGGGACGGGCAGATCATCGACCCCTACGGGGGACAGGCCGACCTTAAGGCCCGTCTGATCCGCTGTGTGGGTCAGCCCCACCGCCGGTTTGAGGAGGACGCCCTGCGGATGCTGCGTGGGGTGCGCTTTGGGGCGCAGCTGGGCTTTGCGCTGGAAGAAAACACCGAAAAGGCTATTTATGATTGCGCTTGTAAAGTGAATAACCTTGCGGCTGAACGGGTGCGGATCGAGGTGGAAAAGACCCTGCTTTCCCCCCGGCCCATGTGGGCGGCGAAGCTGTTTGACATGGGGCTGCTGCGCCCGTGGTACGCCGGGACGGTGCAGGGGCTGGAGGGCCTTGACCGGGTGGCCGGTGACCCCCTTGACCGGTGGGCGGCCCTGTGTGCCTGCATGGATGAGCCGGGGCAGTTCCTCGCCGCACTGCGGCTGGACGGGCGCACTCTGCGTGCCTGTGCGGCCGGTCATGCGCTGTGGCAGGCCGGGCTGCCTACGGACGAAAGAGGCTGGCGGCACGCTTTGGCTCAGTACGGCCCGGAGGGCTGTCGGGCGGCCGGGTGCATGGCTCTGTGCCGGCAGGGGGGAGAGCCGCTCGCCCTGCTGGAGCGCACCCTTGGACAAGATCCCTGTGTCACCGTGGACGGCCTTGCCCTGTCGGGAGGGCAGCTGATGGACATGGGCTTTTCCGGCCCGGACATTGGCCGGGTGCAGCGAGCCCTTTTGGAGCGTGTGCTGGACCAGCCGGGGGAGAACACCCCTCAGCGGCTAAGAAAGCTTGCACAGGAACTGGCCGGACGTCCCGGACGAGGGGAAAAGCCTTGACAGACGGGGCGTTTCGTGTATACTTATTCTATTAAGGCTTTTTGCATCCTGTCCCGTGGGGCAGGGGAGAAAGGGGTAAAGAAACATGGGTCATACCAAAGAGAGTATCATCAAAAAAGTGCGTGAGGAGAACATCGAGTTTATCCGCATGCAGTTCGTGGACATTTTCGGCCAGCTGAAAAACGTGGTCATCACCGCCTCCCAGATCGAGAAGGCCTTGAACAACGAGGTGTCCATCGACGGCTCGTCCATTGAGGGCTTTGTGCGCATCAATGAGTCCGACCAGTATCTCTACCCTGACCTGAACAGCTTTGTGGTGCTGCCCTGGCAGCCGGAGTACGGCAAGGTGGCCCGCCTGATCTGCGACGTGCACAACCCCGACGGCACCCCCTTTGTGGGTGACCCCAGAGGGGTGCTTCAGCGTGTGATCAAGCGTGCCAAGGACATGGGCTTTGACACCTTTAACATCGGCCCGGAGATGGAGTTTTTCATGTTCGAGACCGACGAGCGGGGCAACCCCACCACCCACACCAACGACGAGGCCGGTTACTTTGACCTTGGCCCTCTGGACCGGGGCGAGCCTGCCCGGCGTGAGATGTGTCTGGTGCTGGAACAGATGGGCTTTGAGATCGAGGCTGTCCACCATGAGGTGGCTGCCGGTCAGCATGAGATCGGCTTTAAGTACGCCGACGCCCTGCGCGGCGCCGACAACGTCATCACCTTTAAGCTGGTGGCCAAGACCATCGCCCAGCAGCACAAGCTCCATGCCACCTTTATGCCCAAGCCCATCTACGGCGTGGCGGGCAACGGCATGCACATGAACATGTCCCTGTTCAAGAACGGGGAGAACGTGTTCTTCGACCCCGACGACCCCAAGCAGCTGTCCAAGACCGCCTATCAGTTTATCGCCGGACTTCTGGCCCACGTCAAGGGCTTTACCGCCATCACCAACCCCCTGGTCAACTCCTACAAGCGGCTGGTGCCCGGCTACGAGGCACCCTGCTACAAGGCGTGGAGCGCCTCCAACCGCTCCGCTCTTATCCGCATCCCTGCCGCCCGGGGCAAGGCTACCCGGCTGGAGCTGCGCAGCCCCGACCCCTCCTGCAACCCCTATCTGGCGGTGGCGGTGTGTCTGGCTGCCGGTCTGGACGGCATCGAAAAGGGCATGACGCCCCCTCCCGGCATCGTGGAGAACATCTACGAGATGGACGCCGAGACCCGTGCCGCCCACCACATCGAGAGCCTGCCCGGCAACCTCAAGGAGGCACTGGACGCACTGGAGGCCGATGAGCTGATCATGGACGTGCTGGGTGAGCACGTGGCCACCAACTACGTCTCCGGCAAGCGTAAGGAGTGGGACGAGTACCGCACCCGTGTGTCCTCCTGGGAGACGGAAAAGTACATCATCGCATACTGATCCAAAGGAGCATCGAGACTATGACCAAGGTAAACCAAAACTTCCTCAAGCTGCCCGGCAGCTATCTGTTCTCCGAGGTGGCCCGGCGCATTGCCGCCTTTTCCGAGGCCAACCCCGACAAGCGGGTCATCAAGCTGTCCATCGGTGACGTGACCCGGCCCCTGGCCCCCGCCGTCATCCAGGCCATGCACAGGGCCGTGGACGAGATGGGTGCGGCCGAGACCTTCCGGGGCTACGGCCCGGAGCAGGGCTATGACTTTTTGCGTGAGGCTATCGCCAAGTACGACTATGCCCAGCGCGGCGTAGACATCCGGCCCGATGAGATCTTTGTCTCCGACGGCGCCAAGAGCGACTGCGGCAACATCGGTGACATCTTCGGCGTGGACAACACCGTGGCCGTGTGCGACCCCGTCTACCCCGTGTATGTGGACACCAACGCCATGGCCGGCCGTGCCGGTGACTACGTGGAGGAGCTGGGCCGCTGGAACAAGCTGGTCTATATGCCCTGCGTGGCCTCCAACGGCTTTTCGCCCGAGATCCCCAAGGAGAAGGCCGACATCATCTATCTGTGCTTCCCCAACAACCCCACCGGCGCCGTGGCCACCCGTGCCCAGCTGCAGGAGTGGGTGGACTGGGCCAACAAAAACGGCTCCGTCATCCTCTACGACTCGGCCTACAAGGCCTTTATCACCGACCCGGAGGTGCCCCACACCATCTTTGAGATCGAGGGTGCCCGCACCTGCGCCATTGAGTTCCGTTCCTACTCCAAGACCGCCGGCTTTACCGGCAACCGCTGTGCCTACACCGTGGTGCCCAAGGAGCTGGAGCGGGACGGGGCAAAGCTCAACGCCCTGTGGAACCGCCGTCAGTGCACCAAGTTCAACGGTGTTCCCTATGTGGTTCAGCGGGGCGCGGCCGCCATTTACACCGAAGAGGGCCATAAGCAGGTGATGGAAAACATCGCTTATTACCAGAACAATGCCAAGGTCATTCGGGAAGAACTGACCGCCGCTGGTCTGGAGTGTTTCGGCGGTGTCAACGCCCCCTATATCTGGCTCAAGACCCCGGACGGAATGGGTTCCTGGGAGTTCTTCGACAAGGTGCTGGCGGAAGCCAATGTGGC
>JAZOBP010000125.1:0-4583 GCA_045596065.1 Lawsonibacter sp.
GGATCATGAAGTCCTGATACTTGCTCATCTTGCAGTAATAGCTTTCTTCCTTCATGCGCTCAACGGGACGTCCGCAGTCGGGGCACATGCCGTCTTTAAGCTGCTGCTCGGTCCAGAAGGACTCGCAGGGCGTGCAGTACATGCCCTTATAGGAACCCTTATAGATGTCGCCCTTTTCGTACATCTTGCGGAAGATCTTCTGGATGGACTCCACATGGTGGGCGTCGGTGGTGCGGATGAACCGGTCGTTGGAGATGTTCATCAGCTTCCACAGGTCCTTAACACCCTTTTCGCCCTCCACGATGTTGTCCACAAACTGCTGGGGGGTGACGCCGGCGTCCTTGGCCTTGTCCTCGATCTTCTGGCCGTGCTCGTCGGTGCCGGTGAGGAAGATCACGTCGTGACCGGTCATGCGCTTATAGCGAGCCATGGCGTCGGTAGCCACGGTGCAGTAGGTGTGGCCGATGTGCAGCTTATCGCTGGGGTAATAAATCGGGGTGGTGATATAAAACTTTTTATTTTCCATGGTAGGTATCCTCCCATTTCTCTTTTTTGTCAGGCTTCGCTTTCGGTCTCTTCATCTTCCTGTGCCGGGGGGCACATTCGCTCCGCCCAGGGCTGACCGAAGGCACTGCGCAGCAGCATATAGCACTGGGCAGTGAGGTAGACCGCACCAGAGATCCAGACCAGCGTCAGGCTCAAACCAAAGGCCCCGTCGGCAAGCGCCGTGGGGATCCAGACGATAGCCAGCAAGCTCAGTACACAGCACCGCACGGCGCTGCCCTTGCCCATAGCCAGACAAACCAGACTGTAAATACCCAGCACCAGCGCAATACCGGACAGCACCTGCCAGATAAACAGCTGCACCTCAGGCTGTCTTGCGTGCTGCTGATACAGGCAGATCAGCCACAGCACCGCCGCCAGACACACCGCCATAAGGGGCAGCGGCCCGTTGGCCGACCACAGCCCACGGTAGACCTTACGGGTAAAGGCCAGCGTCGCAGCACCGCCCAGCAGGCAGGCAGCCGACGCCAGACGGATCAGCAGGTCGGGATCGTAGCTGCTCATCTGCTGCCACAGGCCGATGCCGCCGGCCATGAGCAGCACGATGCCGCTGCAGACACTCAGCAAAATATACCCGGTAGAGGGGGCGTAAAACCAGTCCTCCGCCTTGCGCTTTTCCATGCCCCGGCAGGCCAGGACAAACCACAGCACCAGACCGGCGCTCAGTGCACACAGCAGCCATGTGGCGGTGTGCAGCTCCATAAGCTTGGTCTCGGCGTTATAGGCCGCAGCCAGCTCCCAGCGGCGCAGGGCAAAGCCGCCAAGGCCGCCCAGCCATGCCGCAAGGGGCAAACAGATCTCTTTTTTCATAGCAAGCCTCCCTGCCTGAAACTCATCTAAATATGATATACCAATTCTGTCCAAAAATCAACCGCTTCAAGCGTTTTTCACGCCCGGTCCGTCCACCACGCCACCAACAGGTCCACGCAGGCCCCGTAGGAGCGCAGACCAAGCGGCTGATCGTTGCCTTTCAGAAAAGCATCGTAGGCCTGACCGGCCACTTCCTCCACCGGGGATTTCAAAGCGGCCCAGTACTCGTTGTTGTCCGTCCAGTCCGTGGCAAGCTCCGGGCTGAACCCCTCACGAATAGCGTACCACCGCTGAGGGTCGGCCCGATACAGGGCATTGGACAGATGGATCAGCCCCATCAGATAGCCGGAATAAGCAAAGGTTACATCCCCCCCGGTCACACAGGCAGCGATGCCCACGAAGTTTGCCTCCTCCTCCGCCGCCACCATGCGCTGGTGTGCCATCTCATGGGCGATGGTGGCAGGCAGCAGGCAGGCCGGGGCATCCACATTCACATTGGCCTCCCCGGTAAATGGAAAGTAGATACCCGTAAAGCCCAGTATGCTCTGCAGCCGGGAGCACACCAGCGGCTTTGTCCGCACCGCCGGGACATCCGGCAACGCAAATTCCTCCGTGATGCCCTCATATACATTCACGCCCCGCCGGATACACTCCTGTGGACTCAGGGCAAAATGCCCCTGTCCGTCCCGTTCCACCTGACAGGCAAGTTCACTTGCCAGCTCAGCAAAATCAGCGGTTACGCTCTCCAACTCCTCCACCGAACAGGGTCGGCGCTCCAGACCGCTGCGCTGAGCAAAGGTAGAGGCATAGTAGCCGGCATTCCACAGCCAGTCCAGACCGGCCAGCAGCCACAGCACCGCCGCAGCCAGACACAGCACCCGGCGCAGAAAGGCGCGCCAACGGCGATCCCGTACCAGTCGGGCGAGCCCGTAAATCAACCACGCAAGCGCACCGGCCACCGCCAGTACGCACAGCACCTCAGCCACCGAAAAGGGGACAATCGACCACAGCCGCCCCAGCACCTGCTCCACAGGGCCCATAATGCCGTAGACCCAGCCATCCATAAGGACCCGGTTATCCCGGAGCTGCGCAAACAGGAGCATAAGGGCAACAGGCACAAGGAGGGCAGCGGCCAGCATCCGGTTTTTGCGTCTCATAGCAGCACCACCGGGTCGGTGTTCCACTCCCGTCCCGGGGTCGGGACTGTTTTGGCGCACAAATCGTACAGATCGGTGCATCGGGCCTCCAGCTCAAAGAGCGCACGCCCCTCCCTGTCCAGCTGTCTTGCGTGGGCAGGCTTGGTGAGGATGGGCAGGGTGGCCGCATCCCTCATTTGATGCAGCACCTCCCTGCCCCGGCTGTTAAAGCCGAGAACACGGATATAGAGCGGCTTGTCGGGCACGCAGTCAGCCGTCAGAGCCAGCCACGCCCACAGCACCAGACGGTTGAGCCGGGCACGGGTATAGCGCTTTGTCTTGGCAAGCTCGAAAAACTCCTCCAGTCCGGTGCAGCCCTTTCCCGCCCGCTCCAGACGCTGAGGCAGACCCTCGGCAGCGCCCGATTCGGGCAGCTTTGCCCAGTCCCCGGCTGTCATGGTGCGCAGTCGGGCCAGGATCGCCCGTTCCACCTGTTTCAGCCCGTCCGGGATCAGGCTGTCCTCCAGCACCCTCCGGGCCTCCGGATGAAGGTAGGGGCCGACCTGCTCCCAATTGCCACGGGCGAGCTCTGCCCGGATTTGGGTCGCAGAGAGATATTGCGGCATATCCGGGCATATGGTGTTATGGCCCGCTCCACGGCGCAGCACCGTCATGACCTCCATGGGACTGCCCAGAGCGTTAAGGGCCCGAATGTATTCAATGCCCAGATTGTTGTTGGGGCTTGCCAGCAGCTGTCCTGCCCCCTCGCCCAGCAGCTCGCTGACCGCCCTCTGCCGACACACGGCAAAGGTGTCGCCGCCCTCAGCAAGACGGCTGACCCGGCTTTGGTACTCCGGGGTATCCAGACAGGCTGCCACCCGACGCAGGCTCTCCACCTCGCCGCACTCGCTGCCAAAGCTGAGCACATCCACCACGCCGCAGGCATTCAGGGTCGCCACAGCGCCACGGGCAAAGGATTCTGCCCCGGAGGCCGCCCATACCGTGGGCAGCTCCAAAACCAGGTCCGCGCCGCCCATCAGTGCCAGACGGGCTCTGGCCCACTTGTGGGCAGCGGCGCAGTCGGCCTGCTGTACCCAGTTGCCGCTCATGACGGCTGCCACGGCGCAGTCCACCCCTATTTTTGCCCGGGTCTGGGCGATCTGGTGGGCGTGTCCGGTGTGGAAGGGGTTATATTCGGCTACGATACCGGCGATTTTCATGGAAAATTATCCTCCCATGGAAAAATTCTTCGAAAACTGGGGTCTGTGGGCTTGTTCTTTTGGGATAAAAGGATTACAATAACATAGCTAGTTTAATATATTCCTCGCGCAGAGGCAACTAAAACATCGCTTTAAAGGAGAGAAAACCACAATGAACATTCTGGTCATCAACGCCGGCAGCTCTTCCCTGAAGTATCAGCTGCTCAACCCCGAGACTCAGCAGGTCCTTGCCAAGGGTCTGTGCGAGCGCATCGGCATCGACGGCAAGTTCACCTATAAGCCCGACGGCAAGCAGGCCATCAAGGAGGCCGACGTGGCTATGCCCACCCACTCCGAGGCTATCAAGGCCGTTCTGGACGCTCTGGTAGACAAGGACAACGGCGTGATCGGCTCCATGGCCGAGATTGATGCTGTGGGCCACCGTGTGGTTCACGGCGGCGAGAAGTTTGCCAAGTCCGTGCTCATCACCGACGAGGTCATGGCCGCCATTGAGGAGTGCAATCCTCTGGCCCCCCTGCACAACCCCGCCAACATCATCGGCATCAAGGCCTGCCAGTCTCTGATGCCCTCCACCCCCATGGTGGCTGTGTTTGATACCGCTTTCCACCAGACCATGCCTCCCGTGGCCTATACCTACGCCCTGCCCTACGAGTACTACGAGAACGACAAGGTCCGCCGCTACGGCTTCCACGGCACCAGCCACAAGTATGTGGCTCAGCGCGCCGCCGCCATGCTGGGCAAGCCCATCGAGCAGCTGAAGCTGATTTCCTGCCACCTGGGCAACGGCTCCTCCGTCACCGCCGTCAACTGCGGCAAGTCTGTTGACACCTCCATGGGCTTCACTCCCCTGGCC
>JAZOBP010000126.1:0-2929 GCA_045596065.1 Lawsonibacter sp.
GCCGGTGTGCCCGGTGAGCCCTTCAGCGAGTTTGGCCGTGAGGTACGGGAGCAGTCCAAATTCCCCATCACCTGCACCTGCTGCCTGACCAACGGCTCTCTGGGCTATTTTGCCAACCGACCCGCCATCGAGGAGGGCGGCTACGATACGGTCAACGGCAAGTTCGTCCCCGGCGCCTTCGAGACCCTGCGGGATGCGGCCATCGAGATGCTGAACAGTCTGTAATCGGCAGCAATGCCGTCAGAAATAAAAACGGAGGAATGACTATGAACAAGCTGACAAAACCCATCGCACTGTTTGCCTGTCTTGCTCTGGTGCTGGGCTTCCTGCCCGGGCCGGCGGCAGCGGCGGACACGGTGTCCGGTGCGGATCTGCGTGCCGGCACGGTGGAGCGTGTGGAGGCCATCATGGATGTGGACTGGACGCTCCAGACCCGTCAGGCCAAGGCCAATATCACCGGGGAACTGCTGGACAACTACAAGGCCGGCGGCATCCTGCCCACCACCTACTTTGAGTACAAGCGTCTGCAATTCAACTATAAGGGTGTCATCGTGGAGGATGTCCCCGCCACTCTGGAGGAATTTGCAGCCATGGCCAGCATGGACGCCAGCGTGGTGCCCGGCATCCCTCACAACATCTATGCCAACGCCGAGCTCAAGGGCATGGACATCAATTCCTTCCTCACGGATATTTCCTCCCGTGTGATGTCCGAGCCCCTCACCGGCCTGAGGCAGGCTCTGACCCATCCCGAACTGACCGCTCTGGCCGAGGGTGCCAACCTCTCTGCCGCCAGCTCCAAAGCGGCCATCGGCGCTCAGGCTGCCAAGGCCGGCTACGCCAAGCTGGGCAAGGGCGACCTGCTGCTTGCCTGGGACAATGCCGCTACCGGCGTGGAGGGGGGCGGCCCCCGCATCCACGCTCTGGTGGTCAAGGAGGTCAACGGCCAGCAGGTGACGGTCATGTACCCGGCCTTCTCTCTGCTGCTGTGGTACTTCAAGTGTGACACCTGCGGTGTTGTGGAGACCGAAGGCCCCACCTCTGCCGCTCTGCCCGGCCACGTGCATTCTCTGGGCTATAACTTCGGCAGCTTTATGGAGCACGCCGGCTGCGGCGGCACCTGGGCCCCCCTGTACGCCACCACCTGGCGCACCGAGACCGTCAGCTTTGACCAGCTGTACGGCGATAACGGCACCGTGCCCCACGCCGGTACCGGCTATCTGCCCTATTCCTTCAAGGCCTACGCCGACGGCACCAATGCCGCTCAGGTCAAGGTGACCAGCGACTTCAATTCGGACAATTACCTGCTGGGCTTTACCGCCAAAATCACCTCCGACCACCGCATTACCAGCGTGAAGGCCGTCATTACCCGTGGCGGACAGGAGGTCTGCTCGGTGGAGAACGCCCCTGCTCTGGGCAGCAAGGAGTATACCTTTACCAATAAGGAGCTCAACGAGGCTCTGCGCATCTGCCCCGGCGGCAGCACCAACACCGTCACCCTGTACACCCGCTCCGGCCCTCTGACCGGGGCAGATCTGGCTGACGGCGCCTACCGCAAGGCGGCCTCCTACGAGTTCTCCGTCGGTCAGGATACCGTTAAGCTTGTGGGTGACAAGACCAATCTGGAGCAGGGCGAGCAGCTGCGTGTTTCTGTGGTCACGCTTACCGACGGCATCACCGGTCTGCGGGCCAATGTGTCCTATGATCCCAAGTCCTACGTCTTTGAGCCGGAGGCCACCCGGGCGGCAAACCCCGGCCTGACCATTACCGAGCAGGAGGGCGTCGTCACGGTGGAGCGCTACGGCACCGGCCTGAGCAGCAATGCCACGGCGGCGACCCTGATCTTCCACGCCAAGCGCACCGGCGCTTTCCCGGTGGATGCAAAGGACAACGGACAGATCTTCTGCAGCGGCTCCTTTGTGTCCACCAAGGAGGGTGCAGGGGCGGCCGACCTGAAGGCGGCCAAGCCCTCGGCGGACATTATCCGCACCTCGGTGGGTTACAATACCATCGTATATAAGGACTTTGCAGCCGGTCAGGACCTGCTGCTGCTGTTTACCGCCACGGAGGAGCAGAAGCTTAACCAGACCGATTCGTCCCTGATGATGACCTACAACGGCTTTGCCATGCTTGATGTCACCTCTCTGCGCTACGAGACCGGTGAGGGCGACATCCAGCGCATTTACGCCGTCATCACCGAAAAGGCCGACCCCGGCAAGATCGGCACCGGCAACACCGCCTGTGTGGAGATCGCTGCCACCGCCGATGTCAACGGCAGCGGCGCACTGGACATCAGTGACCTGCAGACGGCGGCCAACATCATGAACGGCAAGCTGCCCCTGACGGGCAACGAGGCCAAGTGGCTCCTTGCCGACGCAGACCGCAATGGCAAGGTGGACGACCGGGATCTGGCCGTCCTGTGGGCCAAGCTGGCCGGCTGAGAGGAGGATGTAACATGAACAAGATCATTCGTGCTCTGAGTCTGACCCTGTGTCTGGCCATGCTGCTGCCCTGCGTGTTTGCCGCTCCGGCCTCCGCCGCCCCGAGCGGCCCTGTGGAGATGTATCATTTTGTGGCCAGCGCTACGGTCAAGGAAAATATCGCTGCCATTTCCTCCAACAACATCAACACCAAGGGCGATACCTATCCCCAGATGGCCCGCCCTGCCTATGTGATGACCAAGTACACCCCTGACGGCCCGGTGACCACCCCCACCGCCGGCTTTACCGAGGGCGTTACCGTCAGCTCCACCTACGGCACCTACGGCCTGCCCTACAGCGACTCCAACTCCATGGGCAAGCGCCTGACGACCAACCTGGCCATCGTCATTGAGGCCGCCGGCCTGACCCTCACCAAGGGCAAGGACGTCGCCAATCTGGAGCTGGAGTACGCGTTCCGTGCCCCCACCAAGGCCCGCACCGTGGCCTTTGAC
>JAZOBP010000127.1:0-2212 GCA_045596065.1 Lawsonibacter sp.
TCATGCACCGTCTCAAGCCTCCCTCTGATGAGGGAGGTGGCCGAAGGCCGGAGGGAGAGATAAAATGTTACATTTTTGACTTGAATTGGTGAGTTTATGCAACATTTTCTCTCCCCCAGTCAGCAAAGCTGACAGCCCCCTCGTCAGAGGGGGCCTTGCGCGCACCGAAATGACAAATTCGGCATTCGGCATTCGGCATTCGGCATTTTCAAACAGGGCGCTAAATTGAAAAATGGGTCTTTTCAAGTCTTGACTTATACTGTATAATATAGGGTGACTTACTGGCGCAAGGGGGTGGATGTGTGGCAAAGCTTACCGATCCTGTTACCATATTAAAGGGCGTGGGCCCCTCCAAGGCCAAGCAGCTTGCCACGCTGAACATCTTCACCCTCCAGGATCTCATCTGCCATTTCCCCCGGGGCTATGAGGACCGCACCAAGCTGGTCACCATCTCCCAGCTGGAGGTGGATGTGCCCGCCTGCTTTCGCGCCATGGTGATGAACACCCCCAGAGTCAATCACATCCGCAAGGGTCTGGACATCACCCGGGTGCAGGTGGCCGACCACAGCGGGCGGCTGAACCTGACCTTTTTCAATCAAAAATTCGCCACCGAGCAGCTGGTGTACGGCAAGGAATTCATCTTCTACGGCACGCTGACCGGTGATTACGCCGGCTACGGCATGACAAGTCCCGCCTTTGAGGCGCCGGACAGCCCGCCCGTGGCCACCCGGCGCATCCTGCCCATTTATCCCTTGACCGCGGGGCTTTCCAACGCGGTGATGCTCAAGACCATCCGCCAGGCGCTGGCGGTGTGCGATCCCCCTGCGGAGGTACTGCCCCAGCCGGTGCTGGATGAATACGGCATCCTGCCGGCGGAGCGTGCCTATTTTGCCATCCACGAGCCCACCTCTCTGCAGGAGGCCGCCATGGCGAAAAAGCGGATGATCTTTGAAGAATTCTTCGTCTTCTCCGCCGGGCTTGCCCTCATGCGCGCCGCCCGGAACGCGGCGCTGACCGACCCCTACACCAACTGCGACCTGCAGCGCTTCTATCAATTGCTGCCCTTTACCCTCACCGGAGCCCAAAGCCGCGCCATCTCCGAGATCGCCGGTGACCTCCATCGGGGCATCCCCATGAACCGCCTGGTACAGGGCGATGTGGGCAGCGGCAAGACCATGGTGGCAGCGGCTGCCGCCTTCCTCGCCATCCAAAACGGCCACCAGGCCGCCCTGATGGCACCCACCGAGATCCTGGCAGAGCAGCATCACGCCTCTTTGTCCAAACTATTCGCCCCCCTGGGCATCACCACCGCCCTGCTCACCGGGTCGCTGACCCAAAAGCAGAAGCGGGAGACCCGGGAAGCCGTCGAACGGGGGCAGGTGCAGCTGGTCATCGGCACCCACGCGCTGCTTTCAGATGCCACCGTGTTCCGGGATCTGGACATGGTCATCGCCGACGAGCAGCACCGCTTCGGTGTTGCCCAGCGCTCCAGGCTGTCTGCCAAGGGCTGCCAGCCCCATGTGCTGGTGATGTCCGCCACCCCCATCCCCCGTACCCTGGCGCTGCTGATGTACGGCGACCTGGAGGTCTCCATCCTCGACGAGCTGCCCCCGGGCAGAGAGCCGGTGGACACCTTCCTGGTGGGCGAAACTATGCGCGCCCGTATCAACGCCTTCATCCGAAAACACGCCTCTGAGGGGCACCAGTGCTTTGTGGTCTGCCCCGCTGTGGAAGAAACGGAGGGTCTGGGCATCAAGAGCGCCGAGGTCTGGGCGCAGACTCTGCAGCAGACCGTCTTTCCCGACCTGCGGGTGCTGCTGATCCACGGGCAGATGAAGGGTGCGGAAAAGGAAGCCGTCATGGCAAGCTTTGCCAGAGGCGAGGCGGATGTGCTGGTGGCCACCACCGTCATCGAGGTGGGCGTGGATGTGCCCAACGCCACGCTGATGGTCATCGAGGGTGCTGACCGCTTCGGCCTGTCCCAGCTGCATCAGCTCCGTGGTCGCGTGGGTCGGGGCAAGGCAAGTCGGATCGTAGCCATGTCGTTCTGTGAGCCAAGGAGTTGGCTAAGACATTTGTCTTCCTAAGACCGCTTGGCCTCCGACTTGGGCGTGGATGTGCCCAACGCCACGCTGATGGTCATCGAGGATGCTGACCGCTTCGGCCTGTCCCAGCTGCATCAGCTCCGTGGTCGCGTGGGTCGGGGCAAGGC
>JAZOBP010000128.1:0-3597 GCA_045596065.1 Lawsonibacter sp.
AACGACGCCTGCCGCATGGAGCACGCCCTGAGTGAGGAGACCTTCAACTGTCTGAAAAAACATATGGGTCTCGAGGTGGAGACCCGATCCAATGAGGAGGAATAAATTATGGACGTAACACAGGCTGTGACCAATGTGGGCTCTGCTTTTGCCGGTTTCTCTCTGGCTTTGTCCCTGCCCACCATTCTTCGTGTGATCTTTACCGTGCTGGTATGTGTGATCGCCGTCAAAATCATCGGCGGCGTGGTCGCCAAGGTGCTGGGCAAGAGCAAGCTGGACGGCACCCTGCAGGGCTTTTTGACCACCGGGGTGCGTGTGGTGCTCTACTTTGTGGCGGCCATGGTCATTCTCAGCAGTCTGGGCGTGGACGTGACCAGCCTCATCGCTCTGCTGAGCGTGGCCGGGCTTGCTGTCTCCCTTGCTCTGCAGAACACCCTTGCCAATCTGGCCGGCGGTATTCAAATTTTGGTCACCCAGCCCTTTGGTTCCGGTGACTATATTGAGGTGGGCGGCAACGCCGGTGTGGTGACCAAGGTGGGGCTGTCCTACACCACTCTTACCACCCCCGACAACAAGGTCGTCCACATCCCCAACAGCGATGTGGCCTCCGCCCGTCTGATCAACTACAACGGCAAGGAGACCCGCCGTGTGGACTGGAAGTTCACCGCTTCTTACGGCAGCGACATCCAGCTGGTCAAGGATACCCTCAACCGGCTCATTGCTGCCGACAGCCGCATTGCGGCCGACCCTGAGCCCTTTGTGCGTGTGTCTGACTACGGTTCTAGCAGCATTGAGTACACGGTGCGTGTCTGGTGCAGGGCCGGGGACTACTGGGACGTCTATTTTGACCTTTTGGACGCCCTCAAGCCCGCCTTTGACAAGGCCGGTATCGAGATGACCTACGACCACGTCAACGTGCACATGGTGCAGGACAAGTAAGCATTTACGATCAATAAAAGCTCAGGGGTTTTTCCCCTGAGCTTTTTTGTCAGGCCTGCGGCATGGTAAGGCCGTGAAGGAAGCCGTCCATGCGTGGGGAGAGTACCTCGCCGCCGATGACCCGGTTTTTGTAGATGAGCAGGTTGACCTGCACCCCGGTCTCTCCGGTGGGGTAGTTGGTGATCTCGTAGGTGTAGCGCTTGACCCGCTTGCCGGGGTATCGGGTCAGGTCAAAGCCCTGACCGGACTGGAGGGCCAGATATTCCGTGTAGCTGTCGTCAAATTCCTTGGGAATGATCAGCTCCTCTACGGCAAGGGGATTCTCCGCCACCTGCCAGCCGTAGCCGGCCAGATAGTACAGCCGGTCCTGGGCGGTCTTGACCTTGACCTGTGTCTGGGCGGCGGTGGATACGTCGGGGGCCCAGGGCTGGCTGATGTGTACGAACAGGGCGCAGCAGAGCAGACCCAGCCCGGCAAGACCCCACAGGGCCAGCTTACGCCGGGGGAGCCGGGCAGTCATGATGATCACGGGGCATTTCTCCTTCCAAATATGGCTGATGGATCGGTGTTACTATTTCTATGTGCATTTTTCGCCGGATATGATACAATGGATAAAATAACGCAAAGGCAGGGGAGCGTATGGAACGTCTGGACAAGCTGCTGGCCGGCACGGGCCGCTGGAGCCGAAAGGAAGTCAAGGAACTGGTGCGTCAGGGCCGGGTACAGGTGGATGGGGTCAAGGCGGCAAAGCCGGAGGACAAGGTATCCTCCGAACAGGATATCCGAGTGGACGGCCAGAGCGTAAGCTGCGGCGGATTTGCCTACATTATGCTCAACAAGCCTGCCGGTCTGCTGTCCGCCACCGAGGACAGGCGGCAGGCCACCGTGCTGGACCTGCTGGACGAGGCATACCAAAAGCAGGGGCTGTTCCCTGTGGGGCGGCTGGACAAGGACACCACCGGCCTTCTGCTGCTGACCAACGACGGGCAGCTGGCCCATCAGCTGCTTGCCCCCAAAAGCCATGTGGACAAGGTGTACCTTGCCCGTGTGGAGGGGCAGGTGGACGAGGAGGACGTAAAGGCCTTTGCCGATGGCATCGTGCTGGGGGACGGCACCCGATGCCAAAGCGCCGGACTGGAGCCTCTGGAGGACGGCAGCCGGTGTCTGGTGACCCTGCACGAGGGCAAGTTCCATCAGGTCAAGCGGATGCTGGCCCATCGGGGCAAGCCCGTGGTGGAGCTGGAACGGTTGTCCATGGGTTCTTTGCACCTTGACCAAGATTTGCCCCAGGGCCGGTGGCGTCTGCTTACCGGGGAGGAAGTGGACCTGTTGCGGCGTAGCGTTTTGAACTAAACGAACGTCTTTCGGCATTTTTCACAAAAAAATGAAAAAAAGTCTTGCCAAAGCCCATGGTTAGTGATTATAATATTTACCATACCGATTTTAGAGATACAGAAACGGAGGGGACACTATGGCCAACCGAGTGTTTCAGGGGCTTGTGCTCCAGATGAAGGATAGTGTAGACCGCATCATCGGCGTCATCGACGGCGAGGGTACGGTCGTTGCCTGCAGCGAGCTTGCGTGGATGGGCGAGCAGTGGGCCGGCGCTGTGACCGCCGTCAACGCGGCCGAGCAGGACATCGGCCACTACGAGGGCAAGAGCTTCCGTCAGCTGACCGGTCTGGGCGCTCAGTTTGACTACGCCGCCTTTGTGCAGGGTGAGGACGAGCTGGCCCGGTCTTTGTGCAGTGTGGTGGCGGTGGCGCTCAACGGTGCCAAGGTCTACTACGAAGAAAAGCACGACAAAGCCACCTTCGTGAAGAATATCATCTCCGACAACATCCTTCTGGGTGACATCTACACCCGTGCCAAGGAGCTGCACTTTGTGGCCGAGGCCCCACGTGCCGCCTTCCTGATCCGCCAGATCGATCCCTCGGATGCCGCCGTCATCGACGTGCTCCAGAGCCAGTTCCCCGACCGAAACACCGATTTTGTCCTGTCCATTAACGAGACGGACGTGGCCCTCATCAAGCAGATGAACGAGGGCGCCGGCAGCAAGGAGCTGCACAAGATCGCCAAGCAGATCGCCGACTCCATCCATCAGGAGCTGAACATCAAGGTGGTCATCGGCATCGGCACCATCGTCAGCCACATCCGTGATCTGGGTCGCTCCTACAAGGAGGCCGGTGTGGCCATCGATGTGGGCAAGGTGTTCGATACGGAAAAGTCCGTCATCAACTACGAAAATCTGGGCATCGGCCGTCTGATCTATCAGCTGCCCACCACCCTGTGTCAGATGTTCCTGCAGGAGGTCTTTAAGAAAAACCCCATCGACGCTCTGGATCAGGAGACCCTGCTGACCATCAACAAGTTCTTTGAGAACAACCTCAACGTCTCCGAGACTGCCCGCAAGCTCTTTGTCCACCGCAACACGCTGGTCTACCGTCTGGAGAAGATCAAAAAGCTCACCGGCCTTGATCTGCGTGAGTTTGACGATGCCATCACCTTTAAGGTGGCCCTCATGGTCAAAAAGTACCTCATCTCCCGGGGCATCGAGTCCTGAGCTCCCATAAGCGAACACATCCAACGCCGTCTGCTGGTGCAGACGGCGTTGTTTTTGCAGAAAGGGAAAAATATATGTCAAAAACACTTGCAATG
>JAZOBP010000129.1:0-3810 GCA_045596065.1 Lawsonibacter sp.
TATTCATCTTCCGACCGCTTCGCTGTACAGGCTGGCTCCTGCGCTGGGTGGCAATGAAATCGGCCTTGATGTCCTTGATACAGGGCGTCTGATACAACAGCACGCCGTTTTCAAAGTGAAGGAACAAACTGCGATAGTCCAGGTTGACCGTCCCAACAGTCGCAAACCGGTCATCCACCACAAAGTTTTTCGCATGGATGAAGCCCGGGGTGTATTCATAGATCTTGACCCCGGCCTCCAATAGAGGCTCATAAAAGGCACGGGTCATCATGAACACCGATTTCTTATCCGGGATATGCGGTGTGATAATGCGGACATCCACACCGGATTTTGCGGCATTGCAAAGGGCGGTCCTGATGGCCGTATCGAGTATCAGATACGGTGTTGTGATATAGATATAGCGTTTGGCCCGGTTGATGAGGTTTAAATAGACCGTGTGTCCAACCGCCTCTGTATCAAGCGGGCTGTCGGTGTATGGCTGGATGATCCCCTGTCCCACCAGATTGGAGCACGGGCCGGGACGAAGCGCCGCATAGTCGGATTCTTCCTTTGCTGCGTGATCCCACAGGGTCAAAAACATGACCGCCATGCTCCATGCAGCGCCGCCTGTGACCATGACGCCGCTGTCCTTCCAATGACCGAAGCGCACCTTGGCATTGATATACTCATCAGCCAGATTCACGCCGCCGGTAAAGGCTGCCTTGCCGTCAATAATACAAAGCTTGCGGTGGTCTCGATTGTTCAGCCGCAGAGATGCCACAGGCACGATGCGGTTAAAGGCAATGCAGCGGATGCCCCTTTGGCTCAGCTGCTGCTGATAGTCCTTGGACAGCGTGAACAGACAGCCCATATCGTCATACATCACACGCACATCCACACCCTGGGACGCCTTGTCCTCCAGAATCTTCAAAATACTGTCCCACATGATCCCGGGCTGGACAATGAAATACTCTAAAAAGATATATCGCTTAGCGGCGGCAAGCTGCTCCAGCATCCGCTCATAATAGGACTCACCACAGGAAAAATACTCTGCCGTGCTGTTCAGATATGCGGGACAACAGGCCCGCTCTTCCAGATACCGCACCTGTCCGAGCACATGCTCGTCAGAGACAAACACCTCTCCGTGCCGAAAGTCCTCTTTGAGTACATTGCGCATCTGCTGGTTCACCTTGTCCATGGCCCGACGCAGCCATCCGGGATGGCTGCTGCCCCCCAGAACCAGGTAAAGCATCCCACCCAAAACAGGAAACGGCAGGGTAAGCACAAGCCATATGATCTTATAGTCGGGGTCAGAGCGGCTGTTTACGATGGCCAATGCCGCCAGAAAGCTGATGAGGATGAAAATCCAGTAAAACTGCGAAAAACTCTCGGAAAAGGCCAGGATCATAATGGCAAATACCGCAAGCTGCATCAAAATCGCCAGCGCCACCACCACAGACCTGTGACTGAGGGCGTACAGTATTTTTTTCATGCCGATCCTCCTTCCCACAAAGCGTATCCGCTGCAGTATGCTTATTTTACCACCACGTGATCTTCACCCAGAATTTCTTTCATTTCGTTGACCAGTGCAGGGTGAACGACGCATGGCGTACCCAGACGCTTTTGCGTATCCTCAAAGTACAAAACCGCCTGTCCCTCTCCGGGAAACATGGACAAAACCAGCTGGATCCTGCGCATACGGGGATCCTCCCGGCAGGGGATCTTCAAATACAGCTTTTGTCCCTGAGGCTGACCAGACTTCTGGGAACGCTGCGTGGAAGCAGGCGTCTCAAGGGCCGGGTCACCAAGAGGCCGGATCTGGTCACAGATGATCTGGGGCTCCTTTTCGTCCCGGACGGATATCTTGCCCGAAACCAAAACGGCACTGTTTTCGTAGATGTGGCTGCTGCACTCACCCAGAGTACGGGAGAACACGATCAACTCCATGGCCGCGGTATCGTCCTCCAGTGTCACGTAGGCCATGAGAGAATTATTTCTCGTGGTTTTGGTCTGATAGCGGGAGATCACACCGGCAACCAGGATTTTCTGTTCGTCCCGGAATCGGACCGGCCCCTCCTCCGAGGCAAAATCCGAAAGGATCTCGCCCAAAGGTACCGCACCGCAGCGCCGTGCCAGATGCCGGTACTCGTCCATGGGATGTCCGCTGAGATACAAACCTGTAGTCTCCTTCTCCATAGCCATGAGCTCACGGCCAGACAGCTCGTCCATATCCGGCAGGCGCATGGTGACGACACCGCTGTTCTCCGAGGGATCCACCATACCAAACAGATCCATCTGTCCTTCCAGATTGCGCTTACGGGTGGCAGCAACGCTGTCCAGCACCTGACCGAAAACAGCCAGCAGCTGGGACCGGCGGTAGCCCATGCTGTCAAAGGCACCGCACTTGATAAGGTTTTCCAAGGCACGGCGGTTAAGGTCCATACCGTACATGCGCTGGCAGAAGTCCACAAAATCTGTAAAGTTTCCTCCCTTTACACGTTCTGACAGCATAGACTCAACTGCACCAACCCCAACACCCTTCACAGCAGCAAGGCCAAAGCGGATGTTTTCCCCGGAAACGGTAAAGGTGGTGCCCGATTCGTTCACGTCCGGAGGAAGAAGCTTGATGTTGTTGTTCTTACATTCGGCAATGTATTCCGCCACCTTGTCCTGATCGTCCAGAACGGAGGTGAGCAGGGCCGCCATGTACTGTCTGGGATAATGGCACTTAAACCACGCAGTCTGGTATGCCACCACCGCATAGGACACTGCGTGTGCCTTATTGAAGGCGTAGCTGGCAAAGTCAAAGATCTCATCATAGATGGACTGGGCTACTTGCTCCGGAATGCCGTGGGCAACACAGCCGGTAATGCTGCGCTCCGGATCACCGTGGAGAAACGCCTCCCGTTCCCTCTCGATGTCCTTGACCTTCTTTTTGGACATGGCTCGGCACACCATATCAGCCTGACCAAGGGAGTAGCCGGCCAGACGGCGGAATATCTCAATGACCTGCTCCTGATAAACGATACAGCCGTAGGTGACGGACAGGATCGGTTCCAGCAGCGGATGCTTGTAGCTGATCAGTCTGGGGTCCTGAGCACAGGCGATAAAGCGAGGAATGGAGTCCATGGGGCCGGGACGATACAGGGCAATGATAGCGGTGATGTCCTCAATACTCTTGGGCTTAAGGCCCACACATACACCGGTCATGCCGGCAGATTCCATCTGAAACACTCCGCCGGTACGGCCGTCACAAAGCATTTTGAATACGGCAGAGTCGTCCATGGGGATGCCGTCAAGATCAAAGTCTGGCTGCTCCCGGCGCACCATCTCCACAGCGTCGTCCAGAATGGTCAGGTTGCGCAGACCCAAAAAGTCCATCTTTAAAAGGCCCAGCTCTTCCAGCGTGACCATGGTGTACTGAGTCACCGCAAGGCCGTCGTTAGTAGCCAGAGGGACATACTGATAGACCGGGCGTTTGGTAATGACCACACCGGCTGCGTGGGTGGAGGAGTTGCGGGGCATGCCCTCCAGCTTTCGCGCCGTGTCGATGAGCTTTCTGACCTCGGCACTGCTATCATACATATCCTTGAGGGATTTGGACACCTCCAGCGCCTTGTCCAAAGTCATATCCAGAGACATGGGCACCTGCTTGGCGATGTTGTCCACCTCGGCGTAGGGCATATTGAGCACACGGCCCACGTCCCGGATCGCCGCTTTTGCCTTCATGGTACCAAAGGTGACGATCTGGGCCACGTGATCTTCCCCGTACTTACGGGAAACGTAGTCGATGACGTCCTGACGGCGGCGGATACAGAAGTCAATATCAAT
>JAZOBP010000130.1:0-10840 GCA_045596065.1 Lawsonibacter sp.
CTACGATCCGACTTCCCAGAGCAGGCTGCCCTTTTTGTCCTTGGAGCGCAGGGTGGAAGTCAGCTCCAGCGTCTGCCGGGCGGTGAGATCCAGCTCCATATACTGGCCGGAGGTATAGTAATTAAAGTTTGCAATGTGGGAAAGGTCGGTCTTTTGTGTCTCGTACAGATAGCACAGCAGGCCGCCCGCCGCACGCAGGGCGCCGGCGTCCTCCGCCGGCAGGGTCTCAAGGCCGGTCTTAAACTGCTTTTCCACATAGGCCCGTGCCATTTCAGCCTCAAAGCGCTCCTCGCCGCCCACCTGCACCGAGCAGTCCATGCGCTGGGTCAAAAAGGCCTCCAGGCCCTCCAGGGCACCTGTGCCGGGGGACAGCAGGGCCTCGGCTGGGTGGAAGCGGCCCAGCTCGTTTTTCAGGTGGTCGGCAGCCTCCGGCCCCACAGGGAAGGAGGTGGCATACACCTCACCGGTGGAAATATCACTCAGGCACAGGCCCACCGACAACTCGTCGGCGTAGATGGCGCAGATAAAATTGTTGCGCCCCTCCTCCAGCATGGAGGCAGCGATGACCGTGCCGGGGGTAATGATACGCACGATGTCCCGGTCCACCAGCCCCTTGGCCAGGGCCGGGTCCTCCGTCTGCTCGCAGATGGCCACCTTATAGCCCTTGGCGATGAGCCGGGCAATGTAGCTGTCGCAGGAATGGTAGGGCACACCGCACATGGGGGTGCGCTCCTCAGGGGGCTTGTTTCGGTCCCGGGTGGTCAAAGTCAGATCCAGTTCCTTGGACACCACCTTGGCGTCCTCGTTGAACATCTCGTAAAAGTCGCCCAGACGGAAGAACAGAATACAGTCCGGGTGTCTGTCCTTCATGTCCAGATATTGGCGCATCATAGGGGTCATTTCAGCCATGTGTCCACAGCCTTTCTATCTCACGTAGTATTCGTCCTCTGCCCACTTGGCAGGGTTGATATCGATATAATCCCAGGCATCCCGATATGCCTTGTCGCTTTGCAGGACGCTTTCATAAAACGAGTCCTGCCACAGTTTTTCTCCCGGCGTACCCATAACCTGATTGCTTCGCCGTGCCGACAAGGACTTAAACGCGCCCACTACCTGCATCAGAGTAGGGCGGGGGCTTGCCCCCGCCGTGTCTCCTTGAAAACGCAGAAGCAAATGCACATGGTTGGGCATAACAACGTATTTGTCCACCGAAACAGAAGGATATCGCGCGGGTATGTCGAGGATCTGCTCATACACGATCTGACCGACCGGCGTAAGCCCCAGCTCGGCGGGGGCAAGCCCCCGCCCTACCTGAATTTCGGAGAGCAGGCAGCACCCCCGGTACACGTTGGTGGTAACAAAGTACACACCCACTTGACTATAATCGTACCGTTTTAGTCGAGGGTGCTTCCTTCTAGGCTGCTCTCTCATTCCTCGTCCGTCCTGCCGACCAGATAGTCCAGCGACACACCGTAAAAATCCGCCATTCGAATTAGGGTGGACATCTGCGGCTCCCGTTCACCATACTCGTAGCGCTGATATGTACGCAATGGGACTCCTATGGCCTGTGCCACGTCCTTTTGCATAACGTTCCGCTTTTCCTTCAATTCCTGCAGCCGCTCCGAAAACATAGACATAATAACTCACATTCCTTCACATGTCCATATTGACATGCCCAAATTGGCATGTTATAATAATCTTGCACTTTAACCAGGGAGGCTTTTTCATGTCTGAACTATCCGATACCCTGTTTTGCTTCGCTTCCGAATCCCGGGTGGCCCGTTTTTTATAAAAGGATCGAAAGGTACTGCGGTTCGAGCAGGACAGAGTCGCCCACGCGCTGGACGAGCTTCGCGCCGCCGGGGGCAAGAGCGCCGATCTATCCGGGCTCATTGAGAACGGAACGGACAGGACAGCGTATCTCAACGAGCGCGCCGCATTCCTGGCCGGGCTATCCATGGGGCTGGAGCTGGCCGCTCTGGGCCGCTGAGTCACACAAGCTCCCCGTACAGGGACCACTTGTTGGCGTCGGTGATCTTCACTTGCATAAATTGGCCCACCGCCTCTGCCGGGCCGTCCAGCCGTACAAGGCGGTTGCCGGGGGTACGGGCAGTGAGTGCCCAGCGGGGGTCGTCGGACAGGCCGTCCACCAGACAGCGCACGGTCTTACCGATGTACTCCCGGTGCTTTTCCTCGGAGATGGCGTCCTGCAGGGCCACCAGTCGGTTGAAGTTTGCCAGCTTCTCCTCCCGGCTCATGGGGTCGGGCATGGAGGCGGCGGAAGTGCCCACACGGGGGGAGTAGATAAAGGTGAACAGGGCATCGTAACGCACCTGCTCCAACACCTTCAGGGTGTCCTCAAACTCCTGCGTGGTCTCTCCGGGGAAGCCCACGATCACGTCGGAGGTGAGCACGATATCCGGGATAAGGGCCTTGAGTGCGACGATCTTGTCCAGATACTGCTGCCGGGTGTGGCGGCGGTTCATCTCCCGGAGCACCCGGTCATTGCCCGCCTGGAAGGGCAGGTGGAGCACCGGGGCGACCTTTTCGCACCGGGCCATGGTCTCAAAGAGCTTTTGGGTGGCGTCCTTGGGGTGGGAGGTCATAAAGCGGATAAGAAAGTCGCCGGGAATGGCGTTGACCTGCTCCAGCAGGTCGGCAAAGTCGATGTCCTGCTCCAGATCCCTGCCATAGGAGTTGACGTTCTGCCCCAGCAGGGTGATGTCCTTGTAGCCCTCGGCTACCAGCTCAGCCACCTCGTCCAGGATGACCTGAGGCTGACGGCTGCGCTCCCGTCCGCGCACGTGGGGGACGATGCAGTAGGTGCAGAAGTTGTTGCAGCCGTACATCACGGATACCCACGCCTTCACATCCCCCTGCCGTACCACAGGGATACCCTCGGCAATGGAGCCCACCTCATCCGGGATCTGGAAGATCCGGCCCCGGCGAGTGAGCAGGCTGTGGATGAGCTGAGGGAACTTCCACAGCACGTGGGGGCCAAAAACCAGATCCACATGCCGGAAGGACTGTTTGATCTTGTCGGCCACGTGCTGCTGCTGCATCATGCAGCCGCACAGGCAGATCAGCTGGTCGGGCCTGGCCCGCTTGGTATGTACCAGAGCCCCCACATTGCCCAGCACCCGCTGCTCGGCGTGCTCACGCACGGCACAGGTGTTGATGACGATGATGTCAGCGTCCTTTTCACTCTGGGTAAAGCCAAAGCCCATCCGCTGCAGATAGCCCCGGATCCGCTCGGAGTCGGCCTCGTTTTGCTGACAGCCGTAGGTGTCCACAAAGGCCACAGGGGTCACACCCCGGTCGGCGTAGACCTGCTTGATCTCAAGGCAGTATTGAAGCTGGCGGTCAATGTCCGCCTGCGGAATGTGATTGGTCTTGCTTGTCATGGCTCGTCCTCCGACAGGGCAGTTTTCCACGGGTATATGCACCCATTTTTACATCTAAATATAATATCATTTTCCCCGTAAAAGTGCAAGGTCGACTTGCCCGAAATCCATGTTTTTCTCCCCGTTTTGCCCCGCCGAAACGAGCCCGTCCGTACGGCAGGGCCGTATTGGCATACTGCGCAGGAGAGCATCGTTTATCCGCACCTGCCCGGTCCATGACCCCCAGATGGCCGCTCTGCCCTGACGTGCGGCAGCCGAAATCCGGTTTTCACGCATCCGCCTGTGTTCTTTGGCACCGGGCGGCGTTTTTCTGTCCCTTTCCCGCAAAAACTGACCACTTTGACCGTTCCGTTGGCTTGATATGCCCGTTTGCGGTCTCTATAATGAATTTAACCGATATTTATGCCTTGGGAGGTTTTTGACATGATGAAATGGCAGCGTCATCGTTTTCACCCCGTCCTGCCTCTTGGCGAGGACGGACGGCTGGCTACCGGCAGCCGGGAACACATCCAGCTGTCCCGTAAGGCGGCAGCCGAGGGCATGGTCCTGCTGAAAAACGACGGCAATTTGCTCCCTCTTAAGCCGGGCAGCAAGGTCGCCCTGTTTGGAAAGGGCAGCGTGGACTACGTCAAGGGCGGCGGCGGCAGCAGCTCCACCACCTGTGCCTACGTGCGCAACCTGTGTCAGGCCATGGAGCTCAAGGCCGACGAGGGCAAGGTGTCTGTTTACCTCCCCCTCCACGAGTTCTACCGGGACAATGTGGCCGCTCAGCGGGCCGAGGGAAAGAACCCCGGCTATACCGTGGAGCCCAGGCTGCCCGACGAGCTGCTGGACGGGGCAGCTGCCGCCTGCGACATTGCCATTATCAGTATCTGCCGCTTTTCCAGCGAGTCCTGGGACCGTGACCTGAAGGAAAACGACGGCGACTTCTACCTCTCCCCGGAGGAGCAGGCCATGGTGGCTGCCGTCACCGCACAGTTTGACCGGGTGGCGGTGGTGCTCAATGTGGGCGGTCTTGTGGACACCGGCTGGTTTCGGGATGATCCGGCCCTCTCCGCTGTGCTTTTGGGCTGGCAGGGGGGCATGGAGGGCGGTCTTGCTCAGGCGGATGTGCTGTGCGGCGACGTGTGTCCCTCCGGCCGACTGACGGACACCTTTGCCCGTGACCTGTACGATTACCCCGCCTCGGCCAATTTCAACGAGTCCACCGAGTACGTCCACTACACCGACGACATCTTTGTGGGCTACCGCTACTTTGAGACCATCCCCGGAGCCGGCGAAAAAGTCGTCTACCCCTTTGGCTACGGTCTTTCCTACACCACCTTCGACTGGCAGCTTGAAAGCGCCCGGGCCGACGAGACCTCCGTCACCGTCCGTGTGACCGTGGCCAACACCGGCACCGTGGCCGGCCGTCAGGTCGTCCAGCTCTACTCCGCCCCCACCGGCTGCACCATGGATATGCCTGCCGTGGAGTTGCGGGCCTTTGCCAAGACGCAGGCGCTGGCCCCCGGCGCAAGCCAGACCCTGGCCCTGTCCTTTGCCACCGACGAGCTTGCCGCCTATGACGAGAGCCGGGCCGCCTATGTGCTGCAGGCCGGCAGCTACCACATTCGGGTGGGCACCCACATCCGTGATTTGACCGAAGTGTGCGTCTATACCCAGCCGCAGGACAAGCTGGTCTGCCAGCTGGAAAACCGCTGCGTACCCCGTAAGCTGCCCTGCCGTATGCGGGCTGACGGCAGCTATGAGACACTGCCCCAGCGGGACTATGACCCGGAGTACGACACCTCCCACTGGCCGGAAAAGGCCGTGAAAAACATGGAGCACGTCCTGCCCAACCTGTGCGGCTCCGACGTCGAGGAGGGCCGCCCCTACTTTGACGCCGTGGCCGACGGCAAGGTAACACTGGACGAGTTTATGGCTCAGCTGTCCGACGAAGAAGTGCTCACCCTGCTGGGCGGCACATGGAACCGAGGTCCCTCCGCCACCCGCGGCATCGGCGGTCTGGAAAGCGGCGACATTCCCGCCATCATGACGGCAGACGGCCCCACCGGCCTGCGCTTTCGTCCCAACCGGGGCATCAGCACCACCGCCTTCCCCGTGGGCACCGCACTGGCCTGCACCTGGGACATGGCCCTGCTGGAGCAGATCGGCTCGGCTATGGGTCTTGAAACGCTGGAAAACAACGTGGGCATGCTGTTGGCCCCTGCCATCAACATCCACCGCAGCCCCATGTGCGGCCGCAACTTCGAGTACTACTCCGAGGACCCCCTGATCTCCGGCCTGATGGGCGCCGCCGTGGTACGGGGCATCCAGTCCCGTGGAGTAAGCGCCTGCGTCAAGCACCTGTGCTGCAACAACAAGGAATTCAAACGCTCCTGGAGCGACTCCCGTGTGTCCGAGCGTGCCATGCGTGAGATCTATCTCAAGGCCTTCCAGATCGTCGTCACCCAGTCCGATGTGTGGGCCATTATGACCGGCTACAACATCCTCAACGGCTACCACTGCTCGGAAAACCGTGATCTGCTCACCGGCATTGTCCGTCAGGAGTGGGGCTTTAAGGGGCTGATCCTTACCGACTGGTGGAATCAGGCCGAGCATTACCGGGAAGTTCTGGCAGGCAACAATCTGCGCATGCCTCTTGGCTCCCCCAAACGGCTGCAGCAGGCCATGAAAGAGGGTCTGATCTGCCGGGAAGATCTGATCGAAAACCTGCGTTATATTCTGGAGTTTGTTTTGCGAATGGCTTAAAGCACCATGTGCTGCGGACATTTGTCCGCAGCACATATTTTTTGCAATTTTTGAGGTTTCTGGCCGGTTATCCGGTTTGACACAGATGGCCCATCGTGCTACAATCAAGAAAACGTTTCGTTGGGAGGTTTTCTATGGCCCTCACACAGGCCGCCGTCCTTCAGGCGGTGGAGAATTATCAGGACACGATCCTGGCCGCCGAGCGGCACATCTGGGCACACCCCGAGACCGGCTACCGGGAATGGAAGACCCACGCCTATATGAAGGAGCACTTCGAGGCTCTGGGCTATACCGTCACCGAGGCCGGCGATATACCCGGCTTTTGGGCCGATCTGGACACGGGCCGCCCCGGCCCCACTGTGGCTGTCTTTGGCGAGATGGACGCCCTGATCGTCCCCAGCCATCCCCAGCGTGACCCGGAGACTGACTGCGTCCACGCCTGCGGCCACCACTGCCAGTGCGCCGCCCTGCTGGGCGTGGCCGCCGGTCTCAAGGCTCCCGGCGCTCTGGATGCCCTCAGTGGCCGCATCCGCCTCATTGCCGTACCTGCCGAGGAAGGTATTGAGGTAGGCTGGCGCAAGCATCTGATGGAGCAGGGGCTTATCCACTACATTGCCGGCAAGCAGGAGTTTATGTACCGGGGTATTTTGGACGACGTGGACATGGCCATGATGATCCACACCGGCGGCCGCGGCCTTTCCTCCAACCGGGGCGGCAACGGCTGCGTGGTCAAGGAGGCCGTCTTTACCGGCAAGGCCGCCCACGCCGGCGGCTTCCCCCAGTTGGGTATCAACGCCCTGTACGCTGCCAACGGTGCCATTTTGGCCGCCAACACCCTGCGCGAGACCTTTAAGGACACCGACCACATCCGCTTTCACCCCATCGTCACCCAGGGCGGTGCGGCGGTCAACGCCATCCCCGACCGGGTGGTGGTGGAGAGCTATGTGCGCGGTGCCTCCATGGATGCCATCATCCGGGAAAACACCAAGATAAACCGTGCCTTCGCCTCCATGGCTGCCGCCATGGGCTGCGGCGTGCAGCTGTGGGATCACCACGGCTACGCCCCCTGCCTGTACGACCCCACCATGACTGCTCTGCTCCGGGAGACCGGCAGCGAGATCATGGGAGAAGAAAAGATGTTCTTCTCCGACGGCTGGGCCATGGGCTGCAGCGACATCGGCGATGTGTCCTGCGTCATGCCTACCATCCAGCCCTCCATTGCCGGCTGTACCGGAGCACTCCACTCCAAGGATTTTGCTGTGACTGATCCCATCACTGCCTGTGTGACCAGCGCCAAGGTCCAGTGCGCGCTGCTGGTGCGTCTGCTGGAAAACGATGCAGCAGAGGCTCTGCGCGTGCTCCGGGAAAACACCCGCACCTTCCCCACCATCCCCGAGTATCTGGCTCAGACCCGGCAGCTGTGCATCGATCAGTCCGCCGTCTGCCATCACGAGGACCAGAGCATCACCCTGAACTTCGGCCCTCCCATCCCCGAGGACACCGAGATCCCCACCCCCGTTTAATATCTTTAATATCAAGGAGGAACTTGTTATGCTCGACAACATGCTGCAGGCCGTGGAGGCCTCCCGTGATACGATCCTGGCCGCTGAGCGGTACATCTGGCAGAACCCCGAGCCCGGCTACAAGGAGTGGAAGACCCACGCCTACCTGAAGGAGCAGTTCGAAGCGCTGGGCTACACCATCACCGAGGCGGGCAACATCCCCGGCTTCTGGACCGATGTGGACACCGGCAGACCCGGCCCCTGTGTGGCCGTGTTCGGTGAGATGGACTCCCTCATCATTCCCACCCACCCCGAATGCGATCCGGAAACGGGTGCAGTCCACGCCTGCGGCCACCACTGCCAATGCGCCGGCCTGCTGGGCGTGGCCATCGGTCTCAAGGCTCCGGGCGCGCTGGACGGTCTGTCCGGCCGCATCCGCCTCATCGCCGTGCCCGCCGAGGAGCTCATTGAGGTAGGCTGGCGCAGACAGCTCAAGGAGCAGGGCGTCATCCGCTATCTGGGCGGCAAGCAGGAGTTTATGTACCGCGGCGTGCTGGACGGTGTAGACATGAGCTTTATGGTACACACCTCCAGCGGCACCAAATTCGGCTGCAACAACGGCAGCAACGGCTGCTCCATCAAGGAGGTCGTCTTTACGGGCAAGGCCGCCCACGCCGGCGGCGCTCCCCATCTGGGCAACAACGCTCTGTACGCCGCCAACTGCGCCATGCAGACGGCCAACGCCCTGCGCGAAACCTTCCGGGACAACGACCACATCCGCTTCCACCCCATCATTACCGAGGGCGGTGCGGCAGTCAACGCCATTCCTGACCGGGTGGTGGTGGAGAGTTATGTGCGCGGTGCCACCATGTCGGCCATCATCCGAGAAAACGACAAGATCAACCGGGCCTTTGCCGGCTCCGCCGCCGCCTTGGGCTGCAGCGCACAGCTGTGGGACCACCACGGCTACGCCCCCCGTGAATACGATGCCAACCTCAAGGAGTTGTGCCGTCAGGCCGGTATTGCCGTCATGGGCGAGGAGCAGGTCACCTTTGACAGCAACTGGGGCACCGGATGCAGCGACATGGGCGATGTGTCCTGCGTCATGCCCGCCCTGCACCCATATATGGGTGGTGCCTCCGGTACCAGCCATACCAGCGGATACACCATTGTCGATCCTGTACGTGCCTGCGTGGACAGCGCCAAGGTCCAGTGCTCTATTTTGGAGCAGCTGCTGGGTCAGGATGCCGCCGCAGCCAAAAAGATCCTGGCCGAGGGCCGGCAGGATTACCCCACCATCCCCGAATATCTGGCCAGCGTCGACAGACTATGCAAGGATCAGCCTCTGGTTTGCTACCACGAGGACGGCACCGTTTCTCTGCACATCTGATCAAAGTCAAAAAAGCGCCCGCCTCTCGGCGGACGCTTTTTGTTTATTCTTCTTCGCTCTCATCCATCAGGCGCATGCCTGCCGTGTCGGTGACGGGCAGGGAGAACACCACCGCTCCGGCCTTGGTACCCGTACCGGCCTCGGTCATGATGGCACGCATGATGTCGTTTTTCTGCTGGGTGCGCACCACGATAAAGACCATTTCCTTTTCCGGAACCAGCGTGACGCCCATAAACTTTTCAGCCATCTGGCTGCCGGTACCCTTGGCGTGAATGATGGTACCGCCGGAGGCGTGTACCTTTCGGGCCGCATTCATGATCTGTTCGGTATAGCCCTGATTGGCAATGGCCACCAGCAGCTCATATTTGGTTTCCTTCAAGGTCGATTCCTCTCCCTTCTCAAATTCCTGTCCGCAGGTGAGATAGTCCAACACCTTTTTGCCGCCGATGCTGCTCACCGGGATCAAGAAGGCGATGCCCACGCCGGGGAAGTCGATCTGCATATTCATGCGCAGCTGACGCTTAAGGCTCTTCCACGTGGCGTCGGTGACGAAGTGGAACATGACGCTCTTTTCTGAGCCGTCCAGACCAAAGTAGGCCAGCACCTCGCTGGAGGCCGTTCCGTCGCCTAAGGTGATCACCGAAACGGGCAGGCCCTGCTCCTGATAGAAAGCGGTAAAGCGTCTGGTCTGCTTGCGGCTGGTAATGGTGACCAGCAAATATAGTTCGTTCATGCCGCCACCTCCTTACAGCTCGATAATGGCGTCGTCCGCCAGTACTGCCTGAGACAGCTGGCTCTTGCGCTTGCCGTGCTTGATCTGGTGGAACATACCCATAATTTGAATGGTGATCAGCGGAGTCATGGCCACCATGGCCACCACGCCAAAGGCATCCGCCACCAGATCGCCGCCCACCGCAAGGCAGGCGCCCTGTGCCAGAGGCAGCAGGAAGGTGGCCGTCATAGGGCCGGAGGCCACGCCGCCGGAGTCAAAGGCAATGGCCGTGAAGATCTTGGGCACAAAGAAGGAAAGGCCGATGGCCACCGCATAGCCGGGGATCAGAAAATACAGGATGGGAATGCCGGTCAAAACCCGAACCATAGCAAGGGCCACCGAAAGGCTCACACCCACCGAAAGGCTCACGCCCATGGCACGGGCCGAGATGGCGCCGTCGGTGATGTCCTCCACCTGATGGTTGAGCACATATACCGCCGGCTCCGCCTTGACGATGAAAAAGCCGATCAGGGCACCGATGGGGATCAGCAGATAACGGAAGCTGCCCCCCGCAAGTGCCGCACCCAGATAGCTGCCCGCCGGCATAAAGCCCACGTTGGCACCGGTGAGAAAGAGCACCAGACCGATGTATGTATACACCAGACCCACCAGGATCTTGACCAGCTGACGCACGTCCAGACGCAGGGACACGATCTGAAACAGGCCAAAAAACACCACGATGGGCAGCAGGGAGACCGCAATTTCACCCATGTAGGCCGGCAGCTCAAAGGCAAACATCTTCCACAGCTCTACCGTGTCGCCGATCTGGAGGCTGCTCAGCACGGACTCCACATCGCCCCCGGCAGGGGAATAGATCAGGCCCAGCACCAGCACCGCCAGAATGGGGCCGATGGAGCACAGGGCCACCAGACCGAAGCTGTCATCGGCAGAATGGCGGTCGCTTCGGATGGCGGAAATACCCACGCCCAGCGCCATGATGAAGGGAACGGTCATGGGGCCGGTGGTGACGCCGCCGGAGTCGAAGGCGATGGCCCGGAAATCCGCGGGGACAAGGAACATC
>JAZOBP010000131.1:0-6831 GCA_045596065.1 Lawsonibacter sp.
AAGCCGTCGACTCTCTGATCGACAACGGCCGCCGCAGCCGTCCCGTTACGGGTCCCGGCAACCGCCCGCTCAAGTCCCTGTCGGATATGCTCCGCGGTAAGCAGGGCCGTTTCCGTCAGAACCTGCTGGGCAAGCGTGTTGACTATTCCGGCCGAAGCGTTATCGTCGTCGGTCCCGAACTCAAGCTCTACCAGTGCGGTCTGCCCAAGGACATGGCGCTTGAGCTGTTCAAGCCCTTCGTCATGGAAAAGCTGGTCACCCGCAAGCTGGCGCACAACGTAAAGAGCGCCAAGCGCATGGTGGAAAAGGTGAAGCCCGAAGTGTGGGATATCCTGGAAGAAGTGATCAAGGAACATCCCGTGCTGCTCAACCGCGCCCCCACGCTGCTCCGTCTGGGTATCCAGGCCTTTGAACCCGTGCTGGTGGAGGGCCGCGCCATTAAGCTGCATCCTCTGGTGTGTACCGCCTTTAACGCTGACTTCGACGGCGACCAGATGGCCGTCCACGTGCCCCTGTCCGCCGAGGCGCAGACCGAGGCCCGCGTGCTGATGCTGTCTGCCAACAACCTGCTGCGTCCTCAGGACGGCGGCCCCGTTACCATCCCCTCTCAGGATATGATTCTGGGTGCCTACTACCTGACCTTCGAGCGTGAGGAGGAGGGGTCCGGCCACATCTTCGCCGACAAGGACGAGGCTATGATGGCCTATGACTCCGGCGTGGTTACCCTGCATTCCCCCATTCAGGTGCGTATGTTCCGTGAGGTGGACGGCGAGCTGAAGCATAAGCTGGTCAAGACCACCGTTGGCCGTCTGATCTATAATGAGGCCATTCCTCAGGATCTGGGCTTTGTGGACCGCAACGACCCCGAGACCATGTTCGAGCCCGAGGTCAACTTTGTGGTGGGCAAGAAGCAGCTGGGCAAGATCATTGACAAGTGCATCACCAAGCACGGTTTCACCGAGTCCGCCCGTATGCTGGACGACATCAAGGATCTGGGCTACCACTACTCCACCCGTGGCTCTCTGACCGTGGCCATCGCCGATATGACCGTACCTCAGAAGAAGTACGAGCTGATCGCCGACACCGAGAAGGAGATCATCAAGATCGATCGCCAGTTCCAGCGCGGTCTGATCACCAACGAGGAGCGTTACAGCCTGGCTGTCAAGACCTGGGAGCAGACCACCAAGGACGTTACTCAGGCCCTGCAGGACTCCATGGACAAGTACAACCCCATCTGGATGATGGCCGACTCCGGCGCCCGTGGTTCTATGGCTCAGATCCGTCAGCTGGCCGGTATGCGCGGCCTGATGGCCGATACCGCCGGCCGTACCATCGAGATCCCCATCAAGGCCAACTTCCGTGAGGGTCTGTCTGTGCTGGAGTACTTCATCTCCTCCAGAGGTGCCCGAAAGGGTATGGCCGATACCGCTCTGCGTACCGCCGACTCCGGTTACCTGACCCGCCGTCTGGTGGACGTGTCTCAGGAAGTCATCATCCGTGAGGAAAACTGCGGCACCACCGACGGCATCGAGGTGGCCGAGATCAGCGAGAACGGTCAGGTCATCGAGACCTTTGACGAGCGTGTCCACGGCCGCTATCCCACCGAGGATATCGTGGATCCCCAGACCGGCGAGCTGCTGTTCACCAAGGACACCATGCTGCGCAAGGACGATGCCAAGACCCTTGTGGCCCATGGCATCAACTCCGTCAAGATCCGCTCCGTGCTTACCTGCCGTGCCCGTACCGGCGTGTGCGAGAAGTGCTACGGTATCAACCTTGCCATCGGCAAGCCTGTGGGTGCCGGTGAGGCGGTTGGTATCATTGCCGCTCAGTCCATCGGCGAGCCCGGTACTCAGCTGACCATGCGTACCTTCCACACCGGCGGCGTCGCCGGCGGCGATATCACCCAGGGTCTTCCCCGTGTTGAAGAACTGTTCGAGGCCCGCAAGCCCAAGAAGATGGCTCAGCTGGCCGAGATCTCCGGTAAGGTCACCATCGAGGAGACCAAGCGTGCCACTATGTGCAACCTGACCATCACCGCCGATGACGGCGAGGTGGTCACCTACGCACTGCCTTACTCTGCCGGTATCAAGGTCAAGGACGGTGACTGGGCCGAAAAGGGCATTGAGCTGACCGAGGGCGCTCTGTCTCCCCACGACGTGCTGCGTATCCGCGGCGTGTCCGGCTGCCACAACTACCTCATCCGTGAGGTGCAGAAGGTCTACCGTCAGCAGGGCGTTGACACCAACGATAAGCACATCGAGGTCATCATCCGTCAGATGATGCGCAAGGTGCGCGTGGAAGACTCCGGTGACTCTCAGCTGCTCAGCGGCTCCACCATCGACATTGTGGAGTTCCTGGACGCCGAGGCCGCCGTGCAGGCCCGTATGGATGCCGGTGAGAAGAACGAGATGGGCGAGGGGCTCAGGCTGCCCACCTGCACCCGTCTGCTCATGGGTATCACCAAGGCCTCTCTGGCCACCGACTCCTTTATGTCCGCCGCCTCCTTCCAGGAGACCACCAAGGTGCTCACCGAAGCCGCCATCAAGGGCAAGGTGGACCACCTGCGCGGCCTGAAGGAGAACGTCATTATCGGCAAGCTCATCCCCGCCGGCTCCGGCCTTGCTCAGTATCGCAAGAACGACGTCATCGACGATGACGGCAATCTGGTGACCGAGCAGCCCGAGTCTGTTGAGAAGAACGCTGTGGAAGATCAGCCCGAGCAGGACGAGGTTCTGGCCGTCTCCATCGAGGAGTAATCCCCTAAAAGCCATAAAAACCCTGACATCTTCGGATGTCAGGGTTTTTCTATACAAGTTTGGGAGCCCTACATCATACACATAGTCAGAGGTGATGAAATGGGTGAGCAGGGACAGCGCAGACGCAGCCGATTCTTGGAGCGCACCGCACAGGTGCTGGATCTGCCTGGAGATGTGGTGGCCGGCCTGCCACGGGTGGAGCTGGTGGGGGACAGCGAACTGCGTATGGAAAACCACCGGGGCATCCTTGCCTATGGGGATGAGGAGATCCGCATCAGCGGCGGCGCATTTATGATCCGGATCACCGGACAGGATATGCAGCTGCGCACCATGAACCCCTTGGAGCTGCTGATCACCGGGCAGATCCGGTCGGTGGAGCTGCAATAAAGGAGGACGGAGATGCTAAGGGGGATCAACTACGCCAGAGGCTGGGTTAGGCTGCGGGCACAGGGGCCCTTTCCGGAGCGGCTGCTCAATTTGCTGGCCCGGCACTGCGTCCTGTTTTGGGGTGTGGAGCGGCTGGACGAGCATACGGTGGAGCTGTCTGTGCTGCGAAGGGACGTGTCACGGGCCGGACTGGGGGCAGAACAGGCCGGGTGTACCGTCGAGATCCTGCGCCGGGTGGGTTTGCCCAGCTTTTTGGGTCGGTTTCGTACCCGATACGCCTTCTTGGTGGGGCTTGCCCTTTCGGTGGCGACGGCCTGCATTCTGTCCAACTTTGTGCTTGCTGTGGAGGTGACGGGCAATGAGCGTGTCCCGGATGCCGTCATTCTATCCGAGCTTCGCAGACAGGGCCTGCATCCCGGCGTCTATGGGCCTGATCTGGATACCAGGCAGATCGAGCTGGCGGTTTTGCTTGAGCTGGAGGAGCTTTCGTGGCTCTCCATCAACCTGCAGGGCACTCGGGCACAGGTGTTGGCAAGGGAGAAAATACAGCCGCCCGTGCTGCTGGACGACGAGGAAAAGACCCACATTACCGCCCGGGCCGGGGGCATTGTGCTGCGGGTCGATGCCGTGTCCGGTCAGGCGATGGTGGTGCCGGGGGACACGGTGAGCCCCGGAGAGGTGCTCATCTCGGCCACGGTGACCATGGAAGGCCCGCAGTACAGCGACATCCCGCCCCGATACCTCCATGTGGGGGCGGCGGGGCAGGTGTATGCACGCACATGGCGTACCCTTCGGGCGTCGATACCCCTTTCTGCCATAAAAAAAGAGTATACGGGGCAGGAGCGGTCCCGCTGGTCACTTACATTCTTTGACCGACGCATGAATTTTTACGCAAACAGTAGCATTGCATGGCCATTTTATGATAAAATAAACGAGATAAAGCACTTTGCCCTGCCGGGGGTCGGCATGCTGCCCATCACCCTCGTTCGGGAACGCCTGTATCAATGGCAGGCGGTTGCCGTACAGGTGGATGAGCAGGCGGCCCAGCAGCTTTTGGAGGAACGGCTTACCGGTATTCTGCAGGAGCAGCTGGGTGAGCAGGGTGAGGTCGTCACCGTAGACTGGAGCGCCCGCATCCATCAGGGGCGACTTACGGTGACCGCCGTGGCAGAATGTGAAGAGCAGATCGGCGTCAAAGCGCCGGCTGAGTGATAGGAGTCAATACCAATGATCGAACAAAGCATCAGCATGGAACGTCTGGAGGAAGCCATCAACATCTTCGGCTCCTTTGACGAAAATATCCGCATCATTGAGCAGGAGCTGTCCGTCAGCGTGGTCAACCGGGACAGCGTGCTCAAGGTCACCGGCGAGGGGGAGGGCGTCATGTACGCCGTCAAGGCCATCGAGGCCCTCATGTCCCTGTCCGCCCGGGGCGAGGTGATCAACGAGCAGATCGTGCGCTATAGCATCCAGCTGGTACAGGAGGGCCGTGAAAGCCAGATCAGCCAGCTGGCCGGCGATGTCCTATGCGTCACCGCCAAGGGCAAGCCCATCAAGGCCAAAACTCTGGGGCAGAAAAAATACGTGGAGTCCATCAAGGACAACGTAGTTACCCTGGGCATCGGTCCGGCCGGTACCGGCAAGACCTATCTTGCGGTAGCCGCCGCTGTGGCCGCATTCCGTGCCAAGGAGATCAACCGCATCATCCTCACCCGTCCCGCAGTAGAGGCCGGCGAGAGACTGGGCTTCCTGCCCGGTGACCTGCAGTCCAAGGTAGACCCCTACCTGCGCCCCCTGTACGATGCCTTGTTTGATATGCTGGGGGCGGAGACCTACCAGAAGTATCTGGGGCGGGGCAACATCGAGGTTGCGCCGCTGGCCTATATGCGAGGCCGCACGCTGGATGACTCCTTTATTATTCTGGACGAGGCGCAGAACACCAGTCGGGAGCAGATGAAGATGTTCCTGACCCGTCTGGGCTTCGGCTCCAAGATCGTCATTACCGGCGACATTACCCAGATCGACCTGCCTGCCGACAAGGTGTCCGGCCTGCGGGAGGCTATGCGGGTGCTTAAGGGCGTGGAGGATATCGCCATCTGCCGCCTCACCGACTCCGACGTGGTGCGCCATGCTCTGGTCCAGCGCATCATCAAAGCCTACGAGGTGGATGAAGAAAAGAAAGACAAGGGGAGAGGCGGCAAATGACCCATCAGATCATTTTTGAAGCAGAGGTGGACGCACCTCAGGGCCTGGAAGAGCAGCTGGTACGTGTCATCACCGCCGCTCTCAAGGCAGAAGAAGTGGCCGTCCCCTGTGAGGTAAATGTCCTTGTCACTGATGATGCCGCAATCCATGAGATCAATCTGGATATGCGGGATGTGGATCGACCCACAGATGTGCTGTCCTTTCCCATGTTTGAGCTGACCCCCGGCCAGAAACCCGGTAAGGAGGACGCCGATCCCGACACCGGCCTTGTCCCCCTGGGGGATATGGTCATCTCTTTGGAGCGTGCCCGGGCACAGGCGGAGGAATTCGGCCACAGCGTGGAGCGGGAGGTCGGCTATCTGGCCGTCCACTCCGTCCTGCATCTGCTGGGCTATGACCACATGGACGAGGGCCCCATGAAGGCCCAGATGCGGGGCAGGGAAGAGTCCATCCTCTCTGCCCTTGGTATTACAAGAGATTAATTGCTCAAGAAAGTTGAGGATCACATATGAGTATCAAAAAATCCGGCATCATCACCATCTGCGGACGGCCCAATGTGGGCAAGTCCACCCTGACCAACGCCTTTGTGGGGGAGAAGGTGGCCATTGTCACCAACAAGCCCCAGACCACCCGCAACCGCATCTGCGCCATCCTCAACCGGGGCCAAAGCCAGTTCGTTTTCGTAGACACCCCCGGTCTGCACAAGGCCCGTACCCGACTGGGTGACTACATGGTCAACGTAGTCAGAGAGAGCGTGTCCGATGTGGATGCCGTCCTGCTGCTGGTGGAGCCTATCCCCAACATCGGTGCTCCGGAGCAGGAGCTCATCGACCGCATCAAAAAGCTGGGCTGTCCCAGTGTACTGGTCATCAATAAGGTGGACACGCTGGAGCAGAAGGAGGCCCTGCTGGAGGTCATCGGCTGCTACAGTGCCGCCCACAGCTTTGACGCCGTAGTGCCCATCTCCGCCAAGAACAAGGAGGGCGTGGAGGAGCTGCTGGGTATTCTGGAGGGTTATCTGCCCGAAGGGCCGCAGCTGTTCCCGGAGGACATGGTCACCGACCAGCCCGAGCGTCAGGTCATGGCCGAGATCCTGCGTGAAAAGCTGCTGCTCAGTCTGGATAAGGAGATCCCTCACGGTGCCGCCGTGGAGATCACCCGGTTTACCGAGCGGGAGGATGAGGTCATCGAATGCGACGCCACCATCTACTGCGAGAAGAACAGCCACAAGGGCATCATCATCGGCAAGGGCGGTGCCATGCTCAAAAAGGTATCCACCCGGGCCCGGCAGGACATGGAACGATTTATGGGCACCAAGGTCTTTTTGCAGACCTGGGTCAAGGTGAAAGAAAACTGGAGAGATAACCCCGCCGCAATCCAGAATTTTGGCTATAAGGCGGAGTAATCAACGCAAAAAACAGTCTCCCAAACCATTTGATTTGGGAGACTGTTTTTATCTGTGAGGACGGACCTGAGAGGG
>JAZOBP010000132.1:0-3774 GCA_045596065.1 Lawsonibacter sp.
TCGCCATCCTCTTTTTGCACGCTTACAGCAGGGAGAGGATATGCCGTTTGCAGTCCAGAAAGTCCTGACTCAGGGCAAAGGTCTCCGGTCGGGGTCGGGGGCAGGGCACAGTGATCTGATGGGTAATGGTGCCCGGCTGACCGGTGAGCAGGCAAATGCGGTCGGCCAGCAGCAAAGCCTCGTCCACGTCGTGGGTGATGAACAGGGTGGACACCCGGATGGACTCCATCACCTGCAGATACCAGCGGTGCATGGCTCGCTTGGTCAGGGCGTCCAGAGCGGAAAAGGGTTCGTCCAGCAGGGCTACCTGACGGGAGAACAGGTAGGTGCGCAGCAGGGCAGCCCGCTGCCGCATGCCACCGGACAGCTGGGCGGGGTAGAGGGACTGGGTGCCCTCCAGACCGAAGACGGAAAAGTGCTCTTCCGCCTTTTTGCGTGCCTGTGCCTTTTTCTCCCCCCGCAGCAGCAGGGGCAAAATTACATTATCCAGCACCGTGCGGTAGGGCAGCAAAAGATCCTTTTGCAGCATGTAGCTTACATGACCGGGCCGGAGGGTGATGTCCTCTCCGTCCAGCAGTACCCGGCCGCTGTCCGGAGCCAGCAGGCCGGAGATGATGTTGAACAGGGTGCTCTTGCCGCCGCCGCTGGCACCCAGCAGGCAGACGATCTCCCCCTCCCCCAAGGTCAGGCTGACATCCCGGAGAATGGGTTTGTCGACAAAGGCGCGGCTGACGGCACATACCTCCAGCCGGCTCATGGAGCGGGGAGGTAGTCGTTGGTAAAGCCGGCTTGCGGTGCAAGCTCGCCCTCCAACAGGTCATTTTCGTCCAGCCAGCGGAAGAAGGCGCTCCAGCGCTGGGGGTCAAACTCACCCCAACGGGGGGCTTCGGCAGTATACTGGTCGGCCAGATAGCGCTGGCTTTCCCGCACCAGAGTCTCATTGCTGCCAAGCTCCGGGGCGGCGGCTATAAGGATGTCGGCTGCCTCGTCGGGATTTTGGATGGCATAGGTGTAGCCCTGACTCAGAGCGGACAGGAAGGCCCTGGCGGTGTCGGGTTTTTGGGCCAGATAGTCATTGTTGGCAATGATGACGGGGGTATAGAAGTCAAAGACGGGGTCAATGTCGGCAAAGGCGAAGTAATCGGTCTCCAGCCCGGCCACCTCACAGGCGATGCCTGCCCATGCGTAGAAGATCCAAATGGCGTCCACCGAGCGGCTTTGCAGAGCGGAGACCTCGTCGGTGACGGTGGAGGGGATGAGAGTCACCTCGTCAAAGCTGCCTCCATCGGCGGCCATAACGTGGGCCATGGTGGCCTTTTCTACGGGCAGATCCCAGGTGGCGTACTTGTGACCGGCAAGGCCTGCAGGGCGATCCATGCCCTCTCCGGCACGGGAGATGATGCCGGAGGTGTTATGCTGGATCACGGCCGCCACAGCGGTGATGGGCAGAGGGGCGGCTCCCGACAGAGCAGGGGCCAGATAGTCCTGAAAGGACACGCCGAACTGGGCCTTGCCCGAGCCGACCAGCACCTCGGCCCCGTCCTGAGGAGGCTGTACCACCTCTACCTCAAGGCCGGCCTGCTCAAAGTAGCCCTTGCTCAAAGCTACATAGAGACCGGTGTGGTTGGTGTTGGGGGTCCAGTCCAGCACGAAGGTGATTTTTTCAAGGTCCTGCTCCTGCTGTGCAGCGGGAGCGCAGGCGGAAAGGGACAGAACAAGCGCCAGAGCCGCCAGAGCGGACACAAGGCGGAAAATATGTAGTTTCATAGGATAACCTCCTTGGTTTGATTAATCGGCATTTTCTTTCTGCCACGGCATGCACAGCCGCCGCAGCACGTCCACCAGCGCCATGAGCAGCAGAGAGATGACACTGATGAGCAGGATGACAGCAAACATTTTGTCAAAGGCAAAGGCCTTTCGCACACGGGTCATATACACACCAAGACCGGCAAAGCCGCCCAGCCACTCGCTGATGACAGCCCCCACCACGCAGTAGGCGGTGGCGATGCGCAGACCGGAAAAAAACTGGGACATGGCACCGGGAAACTTGATATACCGAAAGACCTGCCACCGGCCGGCTCCCATGGAGCGAAGCAGACCCACGGCATCGGGGTCGGTAGCGCCAAAGCCGTCCAGCAGACCCACCGTCACGGGGAAAAAGGTGGTCAGCACGATAAGAACGATCTTCGGGGTCAGCCCGTAGCCCAGCCACAGCACCAAGAGGGGCGCAATGGCCACCGTGGGCACCGTCTGGGTGACCACCAGAATGGGGTAGACTGCCCGACGCAGCAGGGGGAAGGCGTCCATGAGCAGAGCGAAGGCAAAGCCCAGCACCACTCCCAGACCAAGACCGGCAAAGGCCTCCTGCAGAGTGACCAGAGTGTGCCCCCACAGTACCGACCGCTCTGGCCACAGGGCGGTCAGCACCTGAAGGGGGGAGGGGAGCATATATCCGGGCACAAGACCTGCGGAGCACACCAGCTGCCACACCAGCAGCAGGATGCAGCCGGCCGTCAGGGCGGGCAGCTTATTGGTGATGCTTGGTGACTTTTTCATCGATGGTGAGCACCTCTCCTTCCGGACGGTAGGTGACCTTGATGTAGGCGCTGACGCTGGGTGCGCCGGCACGGATGGCAATGTGCTGGCATTCCTTGACCACGTCCATAAGCTGGTCGTAGTCGTCCCCCTCTATGGCGGTCTCAAAGGGACCCACATAGTAGGTAAGACCGGTGCTCTTGATGTAGTCGATGACCTCGTCTACAATACGCACCAGTTCTTGGTCGTTGGGGGCTGCCGGCAGAGTTTGGATGGCAACGCTTGCTTTCATAACGATTCCTCCTGTGTATGAAAAAAGTGCCCTCGCCGGTCATCCCGGCGAAGGCACATAGTAGCCATGCTGCTGTCATGGAGTACAAGACAACAATGCAAACTAATTTCCCTACGCTGGCATGATCCAGATCAGGTTTAAGGGTCTCGGAAAACATCCGACTCTCAGCCCGTCAATTCGGACTCCCCATTGTGGGTGCAAGTGTAACGCTGTTTTAACGGTTTGTCAAGAGTGGCGAAAAAATTTTCTTACTTTAATGCAAAAAAGTGCCATTTGCCTGTTGCATTTTCAAACGGATGAGGATATAATGTGACCATCTTTTCTGTGAGGTGTGCAGCATGAAGTACAGCACCGTCACAACCGCATCCGTGTTCTTTACCTGCGGCTGGGCTCGATTTATGGGTACCGGCTATTTTGCCGTGGGCAAAAAGAATCAACGATGAGTGTCCGCCACCCGTGGCGGGATCAGATGCCATAGTTCGGTTTGGGGGCTCATTGATGATGTCAATGAGCGCCTTTTTTAGCCTGAGGGCACAGGAAAGGATATGAGTTTATGGTCATAATCATGAAGCCGGGCACCAGTCAGGACGCGATCCATGCACTGGTGGAAAAACTGGAAAAGCAGGAACATGTTCAGGTCGGCATTACCCACGGCGTGGGCTGCTCCATTCTGGGTCTGGTGGGCGACACCGTCCATCTGGATCTCCACAAGCTGGAGATGGAGCCAAATGTAGAGCGTGTCATGCGTGTGCAGGAGCCTTACAAGAAGGCCAACCGCAAGTTCCACCCCGAGGACAGCGTCATTGCCCCCGGCGGTGTGGCTGTGGGCGGCGGCAATTTTGCCGTTATGGCCGGCCCCTGCTCGGTGGAGAGTGAGGAGCAGATCATTGAGGTGGCCCGGGACGTAAAGAAGTCCGGCGCTGCCATGCTGCGAGGGGGCGCCTTCA
>JAZOBP010000133.1:0-3297 GCA_045596065.1 Lawsonibacter sp.
TACAACTTCTGGTTCGGCGGCTATTCCGATCCCCTGTCCTCCATTGCCAACGCCCCCGTGGCCGATCACCCCGCCATGAACGACGTGCAGCAGGGGCTCTACCGCACCAACCTGCCCGACGCCGTGCTGGACGGTCACTATGAGTGGCTGGGCGAAGGCTTCTGCGGCGGCGGTCTGGACTTCGAGTTCACCCGTCACGTCTACCCCATGCCCGGCTGCAGCGAGGTCCATATGTTCTGGCGTTACGGCGGCTCCTTCATGGGCACCATGCTGGACACCAACAAGTGGGTCAAGATGTACAAGAGCCCGGAGCTGGAGTTCGTCATCAACCAGGACATCTACTGGACGCCCGAGACCCGTCACGCCGACGTGATCCTCCCCGCCTGCACGAACCTGGAGCGCGTGGACATCGGCGAAGTGGGCAACTCCGGCAACGGCGGCTACTGCTCTCACTCCCAGACCGGCAACAGCTGGCAGGTCGTCGTCTATCAGGACAAGGCCATCGAGCCTCTGTGGGATTCCCGCTCCGACTTCTGGATTTTCTCCCAGGTCGCTGCCCGTCTCGGCTGGGGCGAAGCCTTCACCGAGGGCCGCACCGAGGAAGAATGGGCTAAGCGCTTCTGGCAGTTCTCCGATCTGCCCAAGCACATGAGCTGGGAAGACTTCAAGAAGAAGGGCTACTACATCGCCCCCGTTTCCTACAAGGAAGAGAACGTCGACCCCAAGACCGGCCTCATCGAGAACTGGGACCGCTATCCCGGCTTCCAGTGGTTTGCCGAGGAACGCGCCTGCGACACCCCCAACCACAAGGTGTTCCAGGAAGAAGCCAAGCTCGGCACCCTCACCGGCAAGTGGGAGTTCGTCTCCGAGTCCATGCTCTACTGGGCTCCCAACGACGAGATCCGCACCCCCGTGGCCGCCTATAAGGATTCCTGGGAAGGCCACAAGTCCCTCTCTGCCGACCGCTATCCCTACGGCATGATCTCCCCGCACCCCCGCTTTGACTATCACACCCACTATCAGCAGCACGCCGTGTGGCTGTGGGAGATCCCCGAAAACCGTGTGTATCTCAACGGCAACCCCTATCTCATCTGCCGCATTAACCCCAAGACCGCCGAGAAGAAGGGCATCAAGGACGGCGACGTTGTCCGCCTGTTCAACGACCGCGGCAGCGTGCTGTGCGTGGCCCGCGTGACCTACCGCGTCATGCCCGAGACCATCCACGCCTACACCTCCTCCGGCATCTATAACCCCACCAATTACGGCGAATATATGAGCGAGGACAAGGGCGGCTGCATCAACGTCCTGACCCCCGGCCGCCTCATGGGCGACTATATCCCCGCCATGGTTCCCAACTCCTGCAACATCGACGTGGAGAAGGCCGAGCTTGACCCCAACCCCGGTCAGGGCTGGGAGCACATCATCGCCGGCGTCGACCGCCAGCAGGAAGACATTCAGCGCCCCATGCGCACATCTGCCGCCGCCGACATGCTGTTCGGCGAGAAAGAATAAGGAGGGTACGACATGAGACCCGGTATTGCTATCAACTCCGCCCGGTGCATGGCGTGCTACGCCTGCTTCATGGCCTGCAAGGACGAGCACTGCGGCTGGGACAGCAAGCTGTCCAAAGCCCAGCCCCAGATGGGCCAGTACTGGATGAACATCGTGGAATGGGAACGCGGTGACAGCGAACGCCGCGTAAAGACCGCCACGGTCCCCACGCCCTGCTCCCATTGCGACAATCCCGCCTGCGTGGCAGCAGCCAAGGACGGCGCAGCCTATAAGCGCCCTGACGGCATCGTGATCATTGATCCAGAAAAGGCTGTGGGTCAGAAGCAGATCGTGGAAGCCTGCCCGGTGGGTGCGGTTTACTGGAACGAGGCGCTGCAGCTGCCCCAGAAATGCACCATGTGCGCCGAGCTCCTGGACGATCCCGATTACCCCGGCAAGGAGCCCCGCTGCGTGGAAGCCTGCCCCAACCAGGCCCTGATCTTCGGCGATCTGGACGATCCCGAAAGCGAGATCTGCAAGGCCATCGCCGCCAACAAGGTCACCCAGCTGGAATGCCTGGGCGACATGGGCAGCAGCGTTGTGCATCTGAACATCCCCTCCGCCTTCCTGGCCGGCACGGTGTATTATCCCGCCGAGCTGGAAGAGGTCTGCATCGGCGCCAAGGTGGTTGTCACCTGCGAAGAGTGCGGCCGGACCTTTGAGACCGAGACCAACTGGGCCGGCGACTGGGAGATCGAAGATCTGCCCAAGGGCAAGAGCTTTACGGTGGATATCTCCATGGAGGGCTATAAGCCCGTCCGTTACACCGGCGAGCGCACCGACCGTGACCACTATGTGGGCATGACCTATCTGGAAAAGGCCTAAAGAACAAAAAAAGAGACAGGCAGAAGCCTGTCTCTTTTTTTATGCGGCTGCATTATCTCTGCTTGCCTTCCAAAACCTGCACAGCGGCGCTTGGCTCGCCGGAGGCGCCGTTTTCCCGGCCTTCCCGGCTCAGGTCCTCCTTGCTGCAGGAGCTGAAAAACAGCACAAACAGACTCAGCGCCAGGCACAGCAGCAGCGCTAGGGTCCAGAAGGTATAAAATTTGTTTCGTTCACGGGGGGTCATGGGAGATACCTCCTTGCGGCACAAGAAAAGGGGAAGCGCAGGCTTCCCCTTTATTGTTGCTTGGATTATTCGGCCTCAGCCAGAGCCTTGGCTTCCTCAATGATCTTCTGCTGCACGTTCATGGGGGTTTCATCGTAGCGGATGAACTCCAGGGTGAAGGAACCGCGGCCCTGGGTCATGCTGCGCAGGTCGATGGCGTAGGTGGTCATCTCCGCCATGGGAACCTCGGCCTCCACGATCTGCATGCCATTGTCCGCGCTCATGCCCAGCAGGGTGCCGCGGCGCTTGGAGGGGATGTCGGACATGATGTCGCCCAGGTTTGCATCGGGGATGGTGACCTTCAGCAGGCCGATGGGCTCCATGATGACGGGGTTGGCGTTGATGAGTTCCTTATAAGCCAGACCGGCAGCGGTCTTGAAGGCCATTTCGGAGGAGTCAACGGGGTGATAGCTGCCATCGTAAAGAACAGCCTTCAGATACACCATGGGGTAACCGGCGAGAACGCCCTTCACGCAGGAGTCGCGCAGGCCCTTTTCAACGGCGGGGAAGAAGTTCTTGGGAACGGAGCCGCCGAACACTTCTTCGGCGAAGATCATGTCTTCCTGCTCGCTCTGGGGCTCGAAGCGGACCTTGACATCGCCGAACTGGCCGTGACCGCCGGACTGCTTCTTGTGGCG
>JAZOBP010000134.1:0-2212 GCA_045596065.1 Lawsonibacter sp.
AGGATCCCATGACCGCGCTGAACCCGGTGCTCAAGGTCGGCGATCAGATCGCCGAAGTGATCCACCTCCACGGCAACTGCTCCCGCACCGAAGCCATGGGCCGGGCGCTGAAGGTGCTGGAAATGGTGGGCATACCCGCCGAGCGCGCCTCCGATTACCCCCATCAGTTCTCCGGCGGCATGAAGCAGCGCGTGGTCATCGCCATCGCGCTGGCCTGCAACCCCAAGCTGCTGCTGGCCGACGAACCCACCACCGCCCTGGACGTCACCATCCAGGCCCAGGTGCTGGAAATGATGAACGACCTGAAAAAGCAGTTCGGCACCTCCATGATCCTCATCACCCATGACCTGGGCGTTGTGGCGGAAAGCTGCGACAAGGTCGCCATCATGTACGCCGGCGACATCGTGGAGTACGGCAACCTCCAGCACATCTTCAACGAGGTGGCTCACCCCTACACCAAGGGTCTGTTCGGCTCCCTGCCCAGTCTGGACAAGGACGTGCACCGCCTCAACCCCATCGAGGGCCTCATGCCCGACCCGGCGAACCTGCCCGAGGGCTGCAAGTTCCATCCCCGCTGCCCCGAAGCCACCGAGGCCTGCGCCCATAACTGCCCCAAGGCCACGGAAATCGCGCCGGGCCACATCGTGCGCTGCCTGAAGTTTGAGGAAGGAGGCCGGGACAATGGCTGAAAACCTGCTGCAAGTTGAACATCTGAAAAAATACTTCAAAACCCCCGGCGGTATGCTCCATGCCGTGGACGACGTGAGCTTCAGTCTCCAGGCCGGCCAGACCCTGGGCGTGGTGGGCGAATCCGGCTGCGGCAAGTCCACCCTGGGCCGCACCATCCTGGGCCTCACGGACACCACCGACGGCAAGATCATCTTTGACGGTCAGGACATCACCGGCGCCAAGGGCGCCCAGCGGAAGGCTCTGCGCAAGGATATGCAGATCATCTTCCAGGACCCCTTCTCCAGCCTGAACCCCCGTCTGTGCGTCTCCGAGCTCATCGCCGAGCCCATGAAAATCTATAAAATCTGCCGGAGTAAGGACGAGCTCAAGGAGCGCGTATTCCAGCTGATGGACACCGTGGGTCTGGCCCGCCGCCTGGCCTACAGCTACCCCCACGAGCTGGACGGCGGCCGCCGCCAGCGCATCGGCGTGGCCCGTGCCCTGGCCCTGGAGCCCAAGTTCATCGTCTGCGATGAGCCCGTGTCCGCCTTGGACGTGTCCATTCAGGCGCAGATCCTCAACCTCCTGCAGGACCTGCAGGAAGAGAAAAAGCTCACCTACATCTTCATCACCCACGACCTGTCCGTGGTCAAGCACATCTCCAACGACATCATGGTCATGTACGTGGGCTCCATGGTGGAAAAGTGCGACGCGAAGGAGATTTTCGCCCAGCCGCTGCACCCCTACACCAAGGGTCTGCTTTCCGCCATCCCCATCCCCAACATCAACATCGAGAAGCAGCGGGTCATCATGAAGGGCGAGCTCACCAGCCCCGTCAACCCTAAGCCCGGCTGCCGCTTCGTCAACCGCTGTCCCTATGCCTCCGAGTGCTGCCACAGTCAGCAGCCCGAGCTGGAAGAAATCCTTCCCAACCACTTCGTGGCCTGCCACAACGTGCGGGAAATCAACGGACTTTAATAAAGGAGAACCATCATGGCAAACGAAGAAATCCTGAAAACCGATGCCGAAGAAGAAAAGCTCCCCAAGAAAGAAGCCGCAGAGGAAGAAGAAGTTTTTGTTCCCTGCATGACCTACAATGTCCGCATGGCCTACGAAGCCGGCTATGACCTGCTCAAGCCCTGGCCCTGCGAGGGCATGACCGTCCACTCCGGCGTGGGCTGGTTCCATCCCTTTGGCCGCAGCGAGTACTATGCCATCGTGGGCGACTGTCCCGAAAAGGAAGCCTTCCCCATCGACAAGTACTTCACCGAGGACTGGATGGACGTGTATGACACCGCCCTGTTCTGCATCTACCGCATGAAGGACGGCGACATTTACGCATACGACGGCATCTTCTGCCAGCGCGGCGTGGGCGATGAAGGCGTGCCCAACAAGACCCTGCAGCTGCGCCGGGACATCCTCACCAACGTCATCGTTGGCGGCACCGGCAAATACGAAGGCGCCCGCGGCCTCATGATCGGCACCGCCGAAGGCTCCGGCTGGTCCAAGGTCTGCAACGAGGAGACCGGCCAGACCCTGCCCC
>JAZOBP010000135.1:0-7450 GCA_045596065.1 Lawsonibacter sp.
GCTGCGCAAGCTGCGTATGACCGATGTAAACATTCTCTCGCCCATCGGGGCCCTCAACCTGCTGGCCGAGCTGAAGCAGGATCTGAACTAATCAATCCCCGCCCGTAAGGGCCTGTAAGGAGGGATCTGTCGTGCCTGAAATCAAAGTGCTTGACCCCCATGTAGCCGACCTGATCGCCGCCGGTGAGGTGGTGGAGCGTCCGGCCTCCGTGGTCAAGGAGCTTATGGAAAACGCCATTGACGCCGGGGCCAAAAAGCTCACGGTGGAGATCGCCAACGGCGGCATGACCCTCATCCGGGTCACCGACGACGGCTGCGGCATGGATGCCGATCAGCTGGCCACCGCCTTTTTGCGTCACGCCACCAGCAAGCTGCGTACCGAGTACGATCTGGAGGCCATCGGCACGCTGGGCTTCCGCGGTGAGGCTCTGGCAGCCATCTGCGCCGTGTCCCGCATTGACGTTATGACCCGCACCCCCGGCTCGCCCTTTGGGGCAAGCCTCCAATTAGAGGGCGGTGTGGCCGGCGAGGTGGAACAGGCAGGCTGTCCCGAGGGTACGACCATGGTGGTGCGGGATCTCTTCTTCAACACGCCAGCCCGGCTGAAGTTTATGAAAAAGGACTCCGCCGAGGGCGCTGCCGCCTTTGCTGTGGTTCAGCGCATTGCCCTTGCCCACCCGGAGGTGAGCGTCAAGTTTATCCGGGACGGCAAGCAGGAGCTGCTTACCCCCGGGGACGGACAGCTTCAGTCGGCCATTTACGCCGTGCTGGGCCGAGATCTGGCTCTGGGCTTTCGCCAGGTGCGGGGCAGCGGTGAGGATATGACCGTCACCGGCTACACCACCCTGCCGGCCTGCTGCAAGGGCAGCCGCAACTACCAGCACTTCTTTGTCAATGGCCGCTACGTCAAGTCCCGTATCATGATGGCAGCGGTGGAGGAGGCCTATGCCAACCAGCGCATGGTGGGCAAGTTCCCCGGCTGTGTCATCCATCTGCAGACCAAGCTGAATATGGTGGACGTCAACGTCCATCCCACCAAGACCGAGGTCAAGTTTACCAACGAGCGGCAGGTGTTCTCTGCTGTCTATCATGCGGTGCAGGCCGCCCTCACCGGTGACCGCAGTCACCCCACGGCGGTGCTGGAAAAGCCCAAGACCCACGACACCGTTACCCCCAACCAGATCTCCATGGGTACCGCCCACGCCTCCCGACCGGCCGGCACCCTGCCTCTGCGGGACTTTACTGCTCCTAAGACCCCTGCGGCGGCCCCGGCTCAGCCACCCAAGACAGAGTCGTCCAAGCCTGTCAGCACCATCCGTCCGGCCCGGCCTGTGACGGTGGAGTGGACGCCCCCTGCCCCCAGACAGGAGCCCAAACCGGCAGCCGCTCCTGTGGTGCCGCCGACCCGGCCAAAGCCCGCCTCCGCTCCGGCAGAAGCCCCCGTTCCGGAAGAAAAGCCGGCCCCGGTGCAGCCTGTGGAGGGCATCGAGGTGCAGCCTCCCGAGGCGCAGAGCTGGAAGATCGCCGGAGAGCTGTTTAATACCTACATTCTGGTGGAGCAGGGCCAGCGGGTGCTGCTCATTGACAAGCATGCCGCTCACGAGCGCATGAATTTTGACCGCATGAAGGCGCAGGGCTACAAGCCCATGGTGCAAAGCCTGCTCACCCCCATCACCTTTGCCCCCACGGCCCAGGAGCGGCAGATGCTGCTGGACAGCCTGCCCCTGCTGACGGAGTTTGGTTTTGAGGTGGAGGAGTTTGGCTCGGCAGACCTTGTGGTGCGGCAGGCGCCCTTCGATGTGGACGCCGGAGACATTGCCGACACCCTCACGCAGATCGCAGCCGACCTGCTTACCACCGGTCGGGCCGATCCGGATGCGGCACGGGATCATCTGCTGCATACCATGGCCTGCAAGGCGGCCATCAAGGGCGGCTGGAAGTCCGGCCCTCAGGAGCTGGAGCGGGTGGCGCAGGCGGTCATGGACGGCAGCGTAAAGTACTGCCCTCACGGCAGACCCGTAGCCATTGAGCTGACCCGAAAGGATCTGGAAAAACAGTTTAAGCGGGCCTGACCCCGCACAGATGCAGAAAGGCGGTGAGGACAATGCCACCGAAAATACTGGTCGTCTGCGGTCCCACCGCATCGGGCAAGACCCGCATGGCTGTGGAGCTTGCCAAGGCCCACAACGGCGAGGTGGTGTCCGCCGACTCCATGCAGATCTACCGCACCATGGACATCGGCACCGCCAAGCCCACCCCGGAGGAGATGCAGGGTGTGCCACACCATATGCTAGATGTGGCGGACCCGGAGCAGGACTTTTCCGTGGCCTGCTATGTGGACATGGCCGCCGCCTGTGTGGATGATATTCTCAGCCGGGGCAAGCTGCCCATTTTGGCAGGAGGGACGGGCCTTTATATCGACTCGCTGCTTTCCGGCCGTGATTTTGCTGCCTTTGACCCGGACAGCGGCCTGCGGGTGCGGCTGGAGCAGGATTACGCCCGGACCGGCGGCGAGGCCATGCTGACCCGCCTTTCCTCCGTCGATCCGGAGACTGCCGCACGACTGCACCCCAACGATGCCAAGCGCATTATACGGGCGCTGGAGGTTTGGCACGCCACGGGCATGACCATCACCCAGCATAATCTCCGCACTCAGGCCCTGCCCCCCCGGTATCAGGCGCTGACCATCGGACTTGCCTTTGAACAGCGTGAGGATATGTGGTCACGCATCGACCGACGGGTGGATGAGATGATGGAAAAGGGACTGGTGGCCGAGGTACAGGGGCTTTTGGCCCGGGGCATCCCGGACAAATGCACCGCCATGCAGGCCATCGGCTACAAGGAGATGGCCGCAGCCCTGCGTGGGGACGGCGATGTGGTACGGGCGGCGGAGGAGATCAAGCTGCGCTCCCGCCAGTACGCCAAGCGGCAGCTGACGTGGTTTGGCCGCAATAAGGACACCCGCTGGTTTCGATGGGGCCGGCAGCCGGATATTGCACAGGCCCTTCAGTTTTCGACAGAAAAAATGGAAGAATTTGGATTATGATAGATGCACTCGGACAGCACGGCTGTCACAAAGAAAAAAGGAGTGCAACATCATGCAGAAAACCAACAATCTTCAAGAGATCTTCCTCACCCAGGTCCGTCGGGAGCGGCGGCAGGTCACCGTGTTCTTAATGAACGGCTTCCAAATGCGGGGGCAGGTGACCGGCTTTGACGCCTTTACGCTGGTACTTACCACCGACGGCAAGCAGCAAGTGATTTACAAGCATGCCATCTCCACCATTGTGCCCGAGCGGCCCGTGCCGCTGACGGGAGAGGAGGAGACGGCCTAACCGGGACAGAAAGAGAGTGACTCCATGAAGGACGGAAGCATTGTAACCAAGCTGATCATGCTGTTTTTGGCGGCCTGTCTGGCCGTCTATCTCGGCGTGCATGTCTGGCAGAGTATGACCACCTCTCTGGTCACCACCGTGGCCTATGCCTACCAGATCAATGACAGCGTGGAGGCGGACGGCCTTCTGGTGCGGCAGGAGCAGATCCTGCCGGGCGGCAGCGGCATTGCCGATGTGACCCCCGGTGAGGGGGAGCGTGTGGGCAAGGGCCAGACCATTGCCGTCATCTATCGGGACGGTGAGGCGCTGGTGCGTAAAGCTCAGATCCAGACTCTGACGCTGGAGGCAGAGCTGCTTCAGGATGCCATCAGCCATACCGGGACGCAAACCGGCACAGCAGAGCTGGAGGACAACGTGGTGCGTGCGGCGGTGACCCTGCGGGCCAATGTCTCTGCCGGCGACTTTGGCCGGCTGGAGGATCAGATCCTCGATTTGAAGCGGGCGGTGCTGCGCCGGGACTATACCTACGGACATGCCGATGATGGCGGGCGTCTTGCCCAACTCAACAGCCAGCTGCGCACGCTCCAAAATCAATCCGCTCAGGACACCAGCCGCATCCGGGCCGACCGGGCAGGTACCTACTCGGCCCTTGTGGATGGGTTCGAGACCCTTGTAGACATTGACCGGGCCGGACAGCTGACCGTTTCGGAGCTGGATGCGCTCATGAACCGGAAGGCAGAGCTGGATGACAACGCACTGGGCAAGCTCATCACCACCAATCGCTGGGGGCTGGTCATGGCTCTGCCTGCCGACCGGGCAGAGGAACTGATCCCGGGTCATGAGGTGGCGGTACGCTTTACCGGCGACTTTGAAAAAGACGTGCCCATGCGGGTGGACAACGTCGGCCCCAACGAAAATGGAAAATGTGTCGTGCTGCTGACCACCGACCGCTATCTGTCCTCCACCACCCTGCTGCGCCGTCAGACGGTGGAGGTCATTTTTGAACAGGACGAGGGCCTTCGTGTTCCCAAGGAATCGGTACACATCCTTACCGATACCACCACCGACAAGGACGGGAAAACGGTTCAGACCAGCCGTACCGGTGTGTACGCTGTGGTGAATAACCGGGCGGAGTTCAAGAAAGTTCAGGTGCTGGCGCAGGGCGGTCAGTTCTACGTGGTCAAGCCGCTGGATGAGGGTAAGCTTGCCCTGAGAGCCGGAGATCAGATCATCCTCCGGGGCAAGAACATCCGTGACGGCAGCGTTGTCATTGAGTAAGGAGGGGGCCGTTATGCAGCTGGAACAACGGCTTGCGCAGGTAAAAGAAAATATCGCCGCCGCCGCCCGCCTTGCAGGGCGAGACCCCGGGGAGATCACCCTTTGTGCCGCTACCAAGGTACAGACAGACCAGACCATCCGGGATGCCATAGCCGCCGGCCTTGAGGTGTGCGGAGAAAACCGGGTGCAGGAGCTGTGCGCCCATCTGGAGTCAGATGCCTACGCCGGGGCCAAACAGGTGCATTTTATCGGACACCTGCAGACCAATAAGGTCAACAAGGTGGTGGGCCGGGTGGAGCTGATCCAGTCGGTGGATTCCGAGCATCTGCTCATGGCCATCCAAAAACAGGCACAGAAGCTTGGCATTATGCAGGACATCCTGCTTCAGGTCAACATCGGCTGCGAGGCCTCCAAGGGCGGCGTGGACGAACAGGGGCTGGAGGCCCTTGCCCGACAGGCGTCCGCCCTGCCCAATGTCCGTCTGCGCGGACTCATGGCAATACCACCGGTAGCAGTACACCCCGAGGACAACACACAATATTTTGTAAAGATGCGTCAGCTTTTTGTTGACATGCAGAACAAAATAGCCCATAATAAAAATGATATCAACTGCCTTTCTATGGGAATGAGCGCAGATTACCCGCAGGCCATTGCTCATGGAGCGACCATCGTGCGGGTGGGATCTGCCCTGTTCGGGCCAAGACCCGCACCCTCTCCCCGGCAGGATTAATCACGAACTTACGTAAGAAACGAGGTACATATCATGGGACTTATTGAAGAACTCAAGCGTTTGGCCAGGCCCTACGAGGATGAGGATGAGGACGATTTTGACGAGTTTGAGACCACCGGCCGCGAGTCCCGTCGGGAGCGGAGCAGCCGCAGTGAGCGCAGCGAGCGAGCCGAGCGTGTGGACAGCACCTACGGCGTCGAGGGTGAGCGCCGCGGCAACAAGGTAGTCAACATCCACACCACCACGCAGCTGCAGGTGGTGCTGGTCAAGCCTGACCGCTATGAAAACGCCAGCGAGATCGCTGACCATCTGCGTGAGAAGCGCACGGTGGTGCTCAATCTGGAGTCCACCAACAAGGAGATCGCCCGCCGCCTGCTGGACTTTCTGGCCGGCGTGACCTATGCCCACGGCGGCAAGATCAAAAAGGTCGCTCTGTCCACCTACATCATCACCCCCTACAACGTAGACATTCTGGGTGATCTGATCGACGAGCTGGAAAACAACGGCCTGTACTTCTAAAACAACAGAGAATTGCCCCGGTGCGGCAAGTAGGAGGTAATCGTTATGCTGACCCCTCAGGAAGTATCCGAACACGCATTTTCAAAGGCGTCCTTTGGCGGCTACAACATGACCATGGTGGATGAGTTTCTGGACATCCTTACCGTGGACTATTCTGCCCTGTACAACGAAAATGCCGTGCTGAAAAGCAAAATGAAGGTCCTTGTAGACAAGGTGGAGGAGTATCGCTCCACCGAGGAGGCTATGCGCAAGGCGCTGCTTACCGCCCAGCGTATGGCGGACGAGATGATCCGTGAGGCCGAACAGAAAAAGCACACCATCATTCAGGATGCGGAGCGGGAGGCGGCAGACAGGATCGCCCAGATCCGTCAGGAAATCGCCGATGAGGAGTATCGGCTGACCTCTGCCCAAAACGCTACCACGGCCTACGTCGCCAAGATCCGTCAGCTGCATCAGCAGGAACTGGATTATCTGGACAATTTGGGCCGGCTGACCCCTGTCCCCAAGACAGAGGAGGAGACCAAGGTGGACGAGGCGGCTCAGGCCATTGAGGAGAGTTTGCTGCGTATGCTCCGGGAGGAAAGTACCCGTCTGGAGCAGGAGCGTGAGGCCGGGCAGTCTGCCCCTGAGGCGGAGGAAGAGGACGAGCTGAGCAACACCACCGAGTTTGCCGTCAACGCCGAGTCCACTCTGTCGGACGAGGAGGACGAGCCGGACGAGGAGCCTGCGGAGGACAACATCGTCCACCGTGATTTTGGCCGTCTGGAGTTTGGCCGGGACTATGAGATCAAATAATTGATACGCAGGAGGGCGGAAATTCCGTCCTCCTGCGATTTTTCCCTTGACAGAGGGAGGAAAAGCGGCTAATATAGCGGATGTATATAGAAATTTGCGCAGAAGAGGACAAGTACCCGTTCCACGACCCCTTCAGAGAGCTGCCGGTTGGTGCAAGGCGGCGGGGCAAAACGGCGAACATCACCTCGGAGCAGAGGGCCCAACTCCCGCAGGACAGTAAGCCCCTCCGGCAGCCCCCGTTATCGGGCATAGCTTAGAGTGGCCGGCAACGCCGGCAATAAGAGTGGTACCGCAGAGGTTTGCGCCTTTGTCTCTTAATGGGACAAGGGCGTTTTGTTTTTGGTGCCGCATACAAATCTGTAACATCAATATCACATACAGGAGGAATCGAGACATGGACTACAACAAGACCATCAATCTCCCCCAGACCGAGTTCCCCATGCGTGCCGGCCTGCCCAACCGTGAGCCCGGTATGCTGGAAAAGTGGAACGAAATGGATCTCTACCACGAGCTGCTCAAGAAGAACGAGGGCAAGCCCCGCTTCTCTCTTCACGACGGCCCTCCCTTTTCCAACGGCAATCCCCACATGGGCCATGCCATGAACCGCTCCCTCAAGGACTTCATCGTGCGTATGCACGCCATGCGCGGCTATTGGACGCCCTTCATTCCCGGCTGGGACAACCACGGTATGCCCATCGAGTCTGCCATCATCAAGGAGCAGAAGCTCAACCACAAGGCGATGAGCGTGCCCGAGTTCCGCACCGCCTGCCACAATTACGCCCAGAAGTACATC
>JAZOBP010000136.1:0-10086 GCA_045596065.1 Lawsonibacter sp.
TCACAGAACGACATGGCTACGATCCGACTTAAAAGTGTTATTGAAAATTGTGTTAATTTGTTAACAAATATTGGAGAAAAACGGCTGTTTCCAACGGGAACAGCCGTTTTTCCAGCAAAAAATAATGCATCCAGCTCTTGCGTAAATATGGGGTTATGGTGTATGATATAAAATAGTGTTGTTCAGAGTCGCCGTCGGCGGCAGAATGTATACGGTGTGTTCTGCCCGGTGGTGCCTGATCATAACAAACACATCAAATATCCTGTATGATTAGACGACCAATTGTCTCCATTGTAAGCCTTCTTTCGGTTATGGCCAGGAGACGGAGAGGATGATTTATGCCAATGGGCAAGTTTTTTAAGCGAGCCGCCTTGGGTGCCCGGGTACCCCACAATAAGCATACCGCACACCTCGAAACGGTAAAAATGCCCCTGCCCTCTAAGATCGTTTTGCCCATGGGGCAGCATATCGGTGCTCCGGCCACTCCTGTGGTGGCAAAGGGTGATTCCGTGTGTGTGGGCTCTGTTGTCGGCCGTGCCAACGGCTTTGTTTCCATGGACATTCACTCCGGTGTGTCCGGCATTGTTGAGGATATTATTACCACCACGTCCTCCAACGGTTCTGTTCAGACCTCGGTGGTCATTGTGCCCGATGGCAGGCAGACGGTGGATCCTGCGGTCAAGCCCCCTGTGGTCACGGATCTGAAGAGCCTGCAGGACGCCGTGCGCGCCAGCGGTCTGGTGGGGCTGGGCGGCGCCGGGTTTCCTGCGGCGGTCAAGCTGTCGCCCAAAAATCTGGACGAGATCGATGTGCTGGTGACCAACGGCGCCGAGTGTGAGCCCTATATTACCTCGGATAACCGCTGTTTGCAGGAGGATGCCGATGATGTTATCTGCGGCATCCGGGTGCTGATGGAGCATCTTCAGATCCCCCGGTGTGTCATTGGCATCGAGGCCAACAAGCCCGAGGACATCCGCCGTATGCGCCAGCTGACGGAAGATACGCCCATCGAGGTGGTACAGCTGCCCAGCACCTACCCTCAGGGTGCGGAAAAGGTACTCATTGAGACCTGTACGGGCAGGGAAGTGCCCTTCCCCGGACTGCCTTCGGATGTGGGCGTCATTGTGATGAATGTTACCTCTGTGGCTTTTGTGGCTCAGTACCTCAAGACCGGTATGCCTCTGGTGACCAAGCGACTGACGGTGGACGGCGACATTGTGCGCAACCCCGGCAATGTGGAGGTTATCATCGGTACGCCTATTCAGGAGCTGTTGGACTTCTGCGGCGGTCTGACGGAGGAGCCGGGCAAGATCCTCTACGGCGGCCCCATGATGGGTATCTGTGTGGAGGACACCCAGCAGCCTGTCCTCAAGAACAACAACGCCATCTTGGCGCTCTCCAAAAAAATGGCCCGGACGCCCAAAATGACCAACTGTATTCACTGCGGTCGGTGTACCAATTCCTGTCCCCTTGGCCTGTCCGCCAAGGAGATGGTTCAGGCCTACGAAAAGAAAGATGTGGAGCTGCTGCGCACCCTCAATACCGACCTGTGCATGAGCTGCGGCACCTGCTCCTTTGTCTGTCCTGCCAAGCGGCCTCTTGCCCAGACCCTTGGCCTTGCCAAGGCCCTGCTGAGAAACGGAGGTGGCAAATAATGTCATATAAGCTTATGGTCTCCTCCGGCCCCCATATCACAGAGGAGGACAGCACCCAGCGGATCATGCAGCGTGTGTGCGTTGCACTGCTGCCCTCGCTGGCGGTGTCCGTTCTCGTGTTCGGCCTGTCCAGCCTGATACTTACTGCAGTCAGCGTAGCAGCCTGTGTTTTTTTTGAGTATGCTTACTGTAAGCTCATGAAAAAGGAAATACCGGTGGCTGACTTTTCCGCAGTGGTTACGGGTATGCTCCTTGCCTTCAATGTCCCCGCCACATTGCCCTGGTGGATGCTGGTGGTGGGTGCCTTTATCGCCATCGTCATTGTCAAGCAGCTGTTCGGCGGCCTTGGATTCAACTTCGCAAACCCCGCTATGGTGGCCCGTATTGCCCTTGCGTTGGGCTATGCGGGCAGAATGTCCCAGTATCCTTTCCCCGAAAGCGGCGTGGATGCCCTTTCCTCCGCTACCCCGCTGGCGGCTGAGGCTGGCAGCGAGGCCTACCGTGCTCTGCTCCTTGGTACCCACGGCGGCATGATCGGTGAGACCTGCGCCCTTGCCATCATGGCCGGTGGTGTTTACTTGATCGCCACCCGTGTCATCAGCCCCATGATCCCTGTGTCCTTTCTGGGTACGGTGGCAGTGCTGTCTTTGCTTGCCGGTAAGGATCCCATTTATCAGCTGCTCTCCGGCGGTCTGATGCTGGCAGCCTTCTTCATGGCTACCGACTATGTGACTTCGCCCACCACCCGCAAGGGCAAGCTGGTTTTTGGCATTGGTCTGGGTGTGATCACCTGTGCCATCCGCTTCTTCGGCTCTATGGCCGAGGGCGTGTCCTTTGCCATTTTGCTGATGAATCTTCTGGTGCCCTATATCGATTCCCTTACCCGTCAGGATAAGCTCGGTATTGCCAGGGCAAAACGGGGAGGTGCCGGTCAGTGAATCGTGGGAACAAAATCTTCAAGCCAGTTGTCGTATTAAGCGTCATCTGTATCATCATCACCGGCGCCCTTGCGGCCACCAACCGTATCACCGCCCCCATGATCGAGCAGGCCACCCGTCAGGCACAGGAGAGAGCCCGCAAGGAACTGGTCCCCGATGCGGTATCCTTCACACCTGTGGAGGGGATCGAGACGGAAAATGTATCCGAGATATACCGCAGCGATAACGGCTACACCGTCGTTACCTGCTCGGCCAAAGGCTATGGCGGTCCCATCACTGTGATGGTGGCCTTTACCCCTGAGGATACGATCGGGCAGATCAAAATCACCCAGCAGAGTGAGACTCAAGGCCTTGGCTCCAAGATCGTCTCCGATCCCGACTTCCAGCCCAGCTTCTCCGGACTGCCGGCCGAGCCCTTTGAGGTATCGGACATTGATGCTATTTCCGGTGCTACGATCTCCAGTAAGGCCGTCACGGCAGCGGTCAACGCTGCCATTGGGGCCTACGGCCAAATCAATTGAAAGGTGGGTGTAACCAATGAGTAAACGACTGAAAACACTGACCAACGGCATCCTCAACGAAAACCCTGTCCTGCGCCTTGTTTTGGGCACCTGTCCCACCTTGGCCGTGACCACTATGGCCTCCAACGGTATCGGCATGGGCCTTGCAGCCACCTTTGTGCTGCTTTGCTCCAATATCGTGATTTCCGCTCTGCGTAAGGTCATTCCCGATCAGGTGCGTATTCCTTGCTACATCACCGTCATTGCCGGCTTTGTTACGGTGGTGCAGATGCTGGTCAAGGCCTTTGTACCCAGTCTGGATGCAGCTCTGGGCGTGTATCTGCCTTTGATCGTGGTCAACTGCATTATTCTCGGCCGTGCCGAGATGTTTGCCTCCAAGAACAGCATCCTTGACTCTGCGCTGGACGGCATCGGTATGGGGGTCGGCTTTACCCTGACCCTGACGGTCATGGGCTCCATCCGGGAGATCCTCGGCTCCGGTACGTGGCTTGCCGGCCTTAACGGTCTGCTGCCCTTCCTTGGGGAGGACTTCACCGGCATCCGGGTTCTGCCCGAGGCCATGGACCCCTTTACCATTATGATCAGTGCCCCCGGCGGTTTCTTCGTTTTTGGTGTGCTTATGGCGGCCGCTGCCTGGCTGACCAGCCGACCCAGAAAGACGGCGGCTGATTCGGCAGAAGGGAGTCGGGCATAATGGACTACGCATTGAAGCTTGCCAGCATCTTCTTCACCATGATTTTGGTGGACAACTACGTATTGGCAAAGTTCCTTGGCATCTGCCCGTTTTTGGGTGTCTCCAAAAAGCTGGACAGCGCCGTGGGCATGTCGCTGGCAGTTACCTTTGTCATGGTCATGGCCACCGCCGCCACATGGCCTATTTATACCTTTGTTCTGGAGCCTTACGGCATGGCCTATCTCCAGACCATCGTATTCATTCTGATCATTGCTATTCTTGTCCAGCTGCTTGAGAATGTGCTCAAGAAGTTTATTCCCACCCTGTATAAGGCTCTGGGTGTGTACCTGCCGCTGATCACTACCAACTGTACCATTCTCGGTGTGACCATCCTCAATCTTGACAACGGCTACGACTATGTGGAGAGTATCGTTTGCGCTGCCGGTGCCGGTATCGGATTTTTGGTGGCGATGGTGTTGTTCTCCGGTGTCCGCCGCCGTGTGGAGCAGGCCATGCCGCCCAAGAGCTTTGAGGGGCTGCCCATTACGCTGGTAGCTGCGGCTATGGTGTCCCTGTCCTTTATGGGCTTTGGCGGCATCGTAGAGGCCATCTTTGGCGCTTGACAGAGGGGAGGAGGAGCTTAATTGGATCCAATTTTACTTGCTGTCATTGTGGTGACTGTCATCGGCGTGATCGGTGCTGTCATTCTTGTGGCCGCCTCTGTGCTGATGCATGTGCCTGTGGATGAGCGTGTGGAGCAGATCACCGCTGTTCTCGCCGGTGCAAACTGCGGTGCCTGCGGCTGCGCCGGCTGTGCCGACTATGCCAAGTGCATCGTGGAGGACGGTGCGGCCATCAACAAATGTACCCCGGGCGGTGCGGCCTGCATTGAGGCCATTGCCCGAATCATGGGGGTTGAGGCTGAAGAGAGTGTCAGCATGAAGGCGGTGGTTGCCTGTGCCGGTACCTGCGATAAGACTTCCAAGCGGTATGAGTACACCGGCATCAGCAGCTGCGCTGCGGTCAAGGGCCTCTACGGAGGCGACGGCCTGTGCAAATACGGCTGTCTTGGCTATGGTGACTGTGCTGCCGCCTGTCCCTTTGATGCCATTGAGGTGTCCGACGGTGTAGCCCGTGTTGATCGGGAACGCTGTGTTGGCTGTGGCGTGTGCGTGGCATCCTGTCCCAATGGCGTTATTTCCCTGGTGGCCGAAGACAAGCGCAAGCCCGTTGTCCTGTGCCAGAATAAGGACAAGGGTGCCCAGACCCGCAAGGACTGTACCGCCGGCTGCATTGGCTGTATGAAGTGTGTCAAGGCCTGTCCCAAGCAGGCCATCGTGGTTGAGAACAATCTGGCACGCATCGACCAGGACCTTTGTGTGGGCTGCCAGCTTTGTGTTAAGGAATGCCCCGTGGGCATCATCCGTCTGCCGTGAAAAATCCCGTATCGATCACTCGATACGGGATTTTTTTACTTGCAGATCAAATCGATACCCTGTTGGAGCAAATCGGGGGTAAGCTGTCCTACATAATAGCCCTCCAGATACCCCTCAGCGTCAATGAAAAAGGTGGTGGGGAAGTAGGCAATGGAGTAGGTGTAGGTGGAGGTCTGCTGAATATCGTGATAGAAGGGGAAGCTGTAGTTCTGTTCCTCTACATAGTCAAGGCTGCGCTGGATGGCGTCCCGGTCTGCGGGGATGTTGAGCAGAACGAACTGAATATCATCCTTGTGTCGGGTGTAGGACTCGTTGAGGTAGGGTATATGTCCCTTGCAGGCACCGCACCAGTCCGCCCAAAAGCTGAGGATCACCGGGCGTCCCTCCAGCTCAGACAGCTGATGGGGCGTGTCCTGCCGATCAAAGAATGTGATGTCCATGGCCTTGATCCGTTCGGACTCCGAGGCGGATGCCGACGGGGAGTCTGTTTCCTGCACCGGCAGCTGAGAAGAGGGGGTGTGCTGAGCCTGCAGCGCACCGTACAGGAAATATGCACCCGCAAGAAGCAGCGCAAACACAAGGATCAAAACAACAAGCGATTTTTTATGTTTCATAGGTTCTCCTTTATCGCAGTATGCTCAGCAAACGGCTGAGGGTGCCGGTCGCCATGGCAATACCCACGGCAATGAGCAGAATGCCGCAGATGCGGTTAATGATCGCATAGTTTTGACGGATCCACTGGAATGCAGAGCGCAGGCTGTCCAGCAGAAGGGCACTGAGCAGAAAGGGGATACCAAGACCGAGAGAGTAGGTGAGCAGCATGCCCATACCCTCCAGCACATGACCCTGCTGGGAGGCCAGCATCAGCGCAGAGCCGAGAAAAACCCCGACACAGGGCGTCCAGCTGATGGAGAATACGATGCCGAATAGCAGGGCTGAGAAAAAGCCCATCTGCGAGGTCTTGACCGCACGGCTGCTGCCACGGAACAGTGCGATGTTAAACACGCCAAGATAGTTAAGACCGAACAGGATGACCACCGTTCCGCACACGAGATTGACCACGGTCTGATGGCGGCTGAGCAGGCTTCCGACCGTTCCGGCAAGAGCACCCAATGCCATAAAGACTGCGGTAAAGCCGGACACAAAGCCCAGACAGGTGAGGGCTGTTCTGCCCGGAGTGCGAAGCTGACCCCCGGCGAAATAGGAGATATAAATGGGCAGCATGGGCAGCAGACACGGGGAAATAAAGGTGACCATACCCTCCAGAAAAGCGATCAGATATTGCATCCGGGAAAGGCTCCTTTCGTAAGCGTTCAGTCATCCGTAAACATAGGTGTAGAGAAATAGCGATCACCCGAGTCCGGGAGCAGGACAACAATGCGTTTTCCCTTGTTTTCGGGCTGAGCGGCAAGCTGGGCGGCAGCCCAAACAGCGGCACCGGAGGAGATGCCGCACAGGACACCCTCCATACGGGCAAGCTCTCGTCCGGCCTGATAGGCCTGTTCCTCAGTCACAGGGATGACCAAATCCAAAACGCTGCGATCCAGCGTGTCGGGGATAAAGTTTGCACCCATGCCCTGCAGACCGTGAGGACCGGCCTGACCGCCGGAAAGCAGGGGAGAGGCGGCGGGCTCTACCGCCACTACCTGGATGTGCGCATCCTGCTCCTTCAGGTAGCGGCCAACACCGGAGATCGTACCCCCGGTACCCACCCCAGCCACAAAAATGTCCAATTTTCCGTCACAGTCCTGCCAAATTTCCGGGCCGGTAGTCCGATAGTGGGCATCGGGATTTGCGGGGTTGACAAACTGTCCGGCCAAAAAGCTGCCGGGGATCTCCCGTGCAAGGGCCTCGGCCTTGTCTACGGCACCCTGCATGCCAAGCTTACCCTCGGTGAGAATGATTTGTGCCCCGTAAGCCTTGAGCATGGTCTGACGCTCTGCGCTCATGGTGTCGGGCATAGTGAGGATGACCTTATAGCCCCGGGCAGCGGCCATGCAGGCAGGACCGATGCCTGTGTTGCCGGACGTGGGTTCAATGATCACACTGTCGGGAGTGAGCAGACCACGCTGCTGAGCGTCGTCCAGCATGGCCTTGCCCACGCGGTCCTTGGCACTGCCACCGGGGTTTAAAAACTCCAGCTTGGCCAAAAGCTCGCAGGCAAGACCGTGGGCATTGGCATAATGGTTCAGTACAAGCAGGGGGGTGTTGCCCACAAGCTGCTCCACACTGGTGTAGATTTTGGACATAGGGATCGCCTTCCTTTCGCTGCTACCATAGTAGCATACCAAGGCAAAAAGTCAATGGAAGAAAATTTACAAAATAGGCTTGAATGCAGGATGCGTGAGTGTAAAATAAGGGTGAAAGGGGAGGTGCAAGGTATGAAAACCGGTCTTGTCCTGGAGGGCGGCGCCCTTCGTACCATCTTTTCCAGCGGTGTGTGTGATGCGATGCTGGAAGGTTGTGTGAGTGTGGACTATGTGGTGGGCGTGTCTGCCGGGATCGCCTACGGCGTCAGCTATATTTCACGGCAGCCCCGGCGCAATCTGGAGCTGGTCACCCGATATGCCGCCGACCGACGGTATATGGGCGTGGGCAACCTGCTCGATCCCCGTAATCGCAGCTATTTTGGTCTGGACTTCACCTTTCGGCGCATCCCGGAGGAGCTGCTTCCTTTTGATTATGACACCTTTGCGGCGTATCCCGGAGAGATGGAGGCAGTCGTTACCGATCTTGCAACGGGACAGGCCCATTATCTTCCCGTGCTCCGAGACGCCGCAGGCAGCAGCCTTGTGCTGCAGGCCAGCTGTGCGCTGCCGCTGATGTTCCCCATCTACCGTCTGGACGGCAGCGATTATCTGGATGGCGGGGTTGCGGATGCCATTCCCTACGAGCGTGCTCTTGCATCGGGCTGTGACCGGGTGGTCGTGGTGCTGACCAGACCCCGTGACTTTATGCGGAAGCCGGATACAGCCCTTAAGCTTGTGGAATGGAAGTATCGCAAATATCCTGCCTTCTGCGCCGCCATGCGCAGCCGAGCCCAGCGGTATAACGAATGCCGCAAACGCTTATTTGAAAAGGAAAGGCAAGGAGAAATACTTGTCGTTGCGCCTGAGAATACAAGGGGGGTCTCCCGCACCGAACGGGACGGAGAAAAGCTCCGGCTTCTGTGGTCGGACGGATATAAAATGGGGATGGAGCGCTTGGACGAGCTGCGTGCCTATCTTCGTGGGTAAATCTTACCGGCATATACTTGCAATTTATGATAAAAAGAGGTAAAATCTTTTCCAGTAAGGCAGATTAGGATCGTGCGTGTTGCTGTGGAGACACAGCTGAGTGCTCAAGGGACAGGGACTGCTCTTGGGACGAAAAGCGCCGCTTGCAGTGCATGATCCGGCTCCCACTGCCGCATACCGGAGTAATCGATCCTCCTCTGTGCGGCTCCCATTTATGACGGACTGCCGTTGCACAGAAGGAGGATTTAATATGTTTAGAGGAGACAGTCGGGAAACACCGTACCGAAAAAGCGCCGTGATCTGGCAGATTTCAGCCGGGATTTGCTTTTTGTTGGTGCAGCTTGCAGCACTGCTTGCAAAAAAGACAGGCCCGATGCTGCAGTGGGTAGCCGAAATGGCACAAGGTGACCTTTGGAAGACCTTTAAATTCTTTTCTCTTGGTCTGGTAGGGGTGCTTGTCATCGTCTATGCATTGGCAGAGTACCGCTATGCCAAGGGCACCTATGTCCTGCGCATTGCTGCGCTGCTGATGGGCGCAGTGCTTTTGTGGCGGCAGGTGTTTCTGTTGATGAACGATGCCAGGGCATTTGCACTCCCGTGGCAGCAGGAGGGCGGGTTCGTGACGGTGTTGTTCAGCTCTGTGGCCTACTTTGGCGTGGGCCTGCTGGGTGTGCTGTGTTTCGCCCTTGCCGGTGTTCGAAAGGGGTCTGTGCAGTCGGGCAGCTATCTGAAGGCTTCTTTTTCTGCCATGCACAGCACCCGTCTGCTGGTTTTTGCGGCTTTGATGATCGCAATGGCCAGAGCCCTGTCCATCGTGCCCGGTATCCCCATCGCCCATACCAAGCTGACCTTTGGGTTTCTCGCACGGGCTTTGTGTGCCATGGTTTGCGGCCCGATTTTGGGGCTTGTTTATGGCTTTGTGGAGGATATTCTCGGCTTTATCCTTCAGCCCACCGGCGAGTTTTTCATTGGCTATACTCTGTCAACGATGCTTGGCGTGCTGGTCTATGCGGTGTTTCTCTATCGCAGGAAGGTCACGGTAGTTAATATTGTTCTTGCAAACCTTGTGGTCAATCTCTTTGTTAATGCACTGCTTGGGTCGGTGTGGACCATGATGACCAGAGGCGGCGGCTACTGGGGTTGGTTTATACCCAGTCTGCTCAAAAACCTGCTGACCGTGCTTCCCAAAAGTTTTATGCTCTTTTTCCTGTTTCGTGCCATGCTGCCTATTTTGCGGCAGATGGGGGTTATTGATAAAAACGTGGGAGATCGTATTGGCTGGTTCTCTGCAAAATAAATAAGAGAAATTAGGAGGAGTCATGCGCAAGCTTGCTCTGTTTGCCGGCGGATATGCGGTGGCTGCCTTTGCGGCTGTTCTTGTCCTCCCAGGGGGAGCGCTGCTTCCGCTGGGAGGTTTTTGCGTACTTCTAACGGTCATTTTTGCCTGTATTAAACGCATTGTGCCGGATCCGGTGAGACGCCGGGCCATACTCTGTGCGGCAGGTATGGCGGTGGGGTTTGTGTGGACATGGTGCTATGACCTTATCTTTTTCACCTCTGCCCGTAACCTTGATGACCGTACGGTGACGGTATCCGGTACCGTGATCGACTGGCCGGAGGAGTCGGA
>JAZOBP010000137.1:0-5049 GCA_045596065.1 Lawsonibacter sp.
AACGACACGAGGATTTTCAGTCCTCTGCTCTACCAACTGAGCTACAGAGGCAAATGGCGACTCGGAAGGGACTTGAACCCTCGACCTCCGGCGTGACAGGCCGGCGTTCTAACCAACTGAACTACCGAGCCAGATGGTAAATGGTGGGAACAACAGGGCTCGAACCTGTGACATCATGCTTGTAAGGCATGCGCTCTACCAGCTGAGCTATGCTCCCCTGTTGACCGCAGTTATCTCACGCGGCAGGGATTATTATAACCGAAGCCACCCCCATGTGTCAACACTTAATTTGCAAAATTTAAAATATTTTTTCCAGTCATTGCAAGGGGTCCGGCGGCGACGGATTTTGAGCAGCCGCTATCCCGAGCAGCTGCTCTCTTCCCTGTTAAATACGTCGCTGCCTCGTTGACAAATGACGGGCTATTCATTAAAATATCATCAATATTATCAAATACTGAAAAGGAGGTCGGTCTATGCTCCGACACCGTCGTTGCCTGTGGGTGGGGTTTGGATGCTTTGCCCTGCCTGCCGGGCTGTTTGTGCTCCTGTGTGCCCTGATGGGCTTTGCTCCCTTCGGTCAGAGCTCCATTTTGATTTTTGACCTGTCCGACCAGTTTGTGGAGTTTTTATGCGCCCTGAAAAGCGGCGACCTTTTCTTCTCGTGGAACAACGCACTGGGCGGCAGCTATGTGGGCACCTTTTCCTACTACGTGTCCAGCCCCTTCTCCCTGCTGACCCTGCTGTGCCCCAACGAACATATGCCCGTTGCCGTGGTCTTTTTGGCAGCGTTGAAGCTGGGCTGTGCCGGCCTAACCTTTTCTCTGCTGCTGCGTCGGCGTACAGGCCGGTACGACGGCGTCACCGTGGCCTTCGCCATTGCCTACGCCCTGATGGCCTATGCCGTGGTCTACGCCATGTCCTTTATGTGGCTGGACGGGCTGATCTGGCTGCCCGTACTGCTTATGGGCGCCCACGCCATTGCCGAGGGCCGCACTCCCCTGTGGCTCATCCCAGCCCTTGCTCTGAGCTTCATATCCAGCTGGTACATCTCCTATATGCTGGGCCTGTTTACCGCCCTGTACCTTCTGTGGCTGTGTCTGTGTGAGGGCAAGTCCCTTGTCAGCTGCGCCGCCGCTCTCGGACGGCTGGTACTGTGCGCCGTGCCCGCTTTGCTGCTCAGTGCATGGCTGTGGCTGCCCACCGCCCTGTCCATGCTGTCGGGCAAGCTTACCGACTCCGCCGCCCCGCTGGTCTGGGGCTTCAACTGGATGCCGGACACCCTGCTTTATAAGCTTTTGATCCCCGGTGCCTACGACAGCGTCACCTACACCGGCTCGGCGTGGCTCTACTGCTCTCTGGCCGGCGGGCTGCTGGCAGCGGCGTGGTTCTTTCAAAAGCGCCCCCTTCGTCAAAAACTCATCACCGCCGCTTTTGTGGGCTTTTTGCTTTTGTGTCTGTGCTTTGCCCCGCTGGACCGGGTGTGGCATCTGTTCCAGGCCCCCAACAGCTTCCCCGGCCGCTGGTCCTTTGTTGTTTCTGCTCTGCTGCTGATCCTTGGCTTCGATGCCCTCCACCGCCTCCTCCGGCGTCAGGCCGTTGGCAGGTTTGCGCCTGTGCTGCTGGCGGTGGCCATGGCGCTGGATATGAGTGCCAACGGCCTGCTGCTCCTGCACGGTCTGGACCGTGAGCTGGGCTTTGAGTCCATGGCAAGCTACCGGGACTACAAGGTGCAGATGCAGCCTCTGGTGGATGAGATCCACAGTCAGGATGCCTTTGGGCGGGTGGTCAGCGACGTCCAGCGCAGCCGCAACGAGCCTGCCGCCTTTGACTACATGGGTCTGACCTACTTCTCCAGCAGCTACAATGCCCACGTCAACCGCCTTTTGGCCGGTCTTGGCCTTGCGCAAAACTGGTTCTGGTCCACCGGCCTTGGCTCCACCCCCGTCACCGACGTGCTGCTGGGTGTGGGCTGGCGTATCAGCGACACTCCCCTGCCTGATCTGTATACCCCTGTGGCGGCCAGTGGGGATCTGACCCTCTATCGCACCCCTGTCCCGGCCGCCCCCGGCTATTTTACCGCCGTGGATCTGTCCAAACCCAACGCCATTCCCGGCTCCACCTCCACCGACTACCACAGCGGCCTTATGGGCGCCCTTACGGGTGACTACACGCCCATGTATACCCCCTATGAGCCCCGGCCCATCCACGAGCAACGGGCCGCCACATGGACACTTACCACTCAGGGCGGTCCCCTGTACGCCCTGCTTCCCCGGCCCGAGGGCCACACCGGCCTGCTCTACGTCAACAAGAGCTTCTTTGGCCCGGTCTACACCAACGAGACCGACTGCACCCTGTATCTGGGCACCTTTGCTGCCGGTGAGCCTGTGGAGGTCACCCTCATCACCACCGCCCCGGAACATCTGCGGCAGGCCCGTTTTTACGAGCTGGACACCGCCGCTCTGACCCGGACGGCGCACACCCTTGCCCCCAACGCCCTGCAGGTCACCCGGTTGGAAAACGGCCTGCTGGAGGGCACCGTCACCGCCTCTGGTGACGGTTGGCTGTACACCTCCATCCCCGCCCAGCCCGGCTGGACGGTGTATGTGGATGGCAGCAGGGCTGAGTTTATCTCTCTTGAAAACGCACTCATCGCCCTGCCCCTCTCCCCGGGCACGCATACCGTAACCTTTGCCTACCGCACCCCCGGCCTCACCGCCGGTCTGTGGCTCACCGGCGCCGGCATCCTGTGGTTTGCCGTGCTCCTCCTGCGCCGAACGAAAAAGAACACATAACAACGAAAGCCTCCCGATCCGATGATCGGGAGGCTTTCTGTTAAGGAAATGAAAAAGAAGGAATGCCGTCTGTGCGGCACAGACCGGGTCAGATGAGCAGGCTGCCCCGTCTGTGGTATAATATTAGCATATGCTAACTAATTTGTCAAGCCTTTCCCTGCCCCGGGCATAAAAAAACACGGCCCAGGGCGGTTGGTCATAGGGAGAGATCCGCCTCAAAAAGGATCTTTTCCAGCAATGCTTTATCAAAAAGCCACGGCAGGCGTCAGCCTTGCCGTGGCTTTTTTCTCGTCTTGCAGGGATAATCTCTCTTTTTGAAGTGCTGTGCAGTTTTGCAGTCAAGATTTTTTCTCGCAACGAACTCCGAGAGCGCAGCAATACTTGATGTATTGCAAGAACGAGGAGGAAGTTGCGAGGGAAAAGATGGCTGCAAAACCGAATCAATCCCTACGGCCAACCGCCTTATAATGAGTCGTGTTTTTTGTCGGTTAGGAAAAATGCTCCAAAGCGGCCTTGGCCGCCATCTGCTCTGCCGCTTTTTTGCTGTGGCCTTCGCCGCGGCCGGCCACCACGTCGTCGATGCAAACCTCCATGACAAACACCCGACAGTGGTCGGGGCCGGTCTGGCACACCAGCCGATAGCTGACGGTCTTGCCGGGGGTGCGCTGGACATGCTCCTGCAGCAGGGTCTTGTAGTCCTGAGTCTCCTGAGCGGGGGTAACGTGATCCAGAATAAAGCGATGGATCAGCTTGCGGGTGCTGCCGATGCCGCCGTCCAGATAGACGGCAGCCAGTACGGCCTCCACGGCGTCGGCCAGAATGGAGGGACGGCTGCGGCCGCCGCAAAGCTCCTCGCCCTTGCCCAGCCGCAGATAGTCACCCAGGCCAAGCTGTCCGGCAACCTCCACAAGGCTCTCCTCCCGCACCAGTGCGGCACGGGTACGGGTAAGCTCACCCTCGGGCATGTTGGGGTTGGTGCGGTAGAGGTGATCGGCCACCACCATACCCAGTACGGAGTCGCCCAGAAACTCCAGACGCTCGTTGCTGGTCCAGCGGCCCTTGCTCTCATTGGCAAAGGAGCTGTGGGTCAGGGCGTGCTCCAGCAGAGAGCGGTCCTGAAAGGTGTAGCCCAGCTTTTCTTCCAGAGCGGTCATAGCTCAGCCGTCCAGACGGCCCTGGAGGAAGTGCACCAGGTCGCCCACGGTGGTGATGCCGGCGATGTCCTCCTCAGACATCTCCTCCACACCGAAAACCTCTTCCAGAGCCATGGACATGTCCACCAGATCCAGAGAGTCGGCACCCAGGTCCTCCTCAAAGGTGGTGTCCATGGTGATGGTGTCGGCGTCCACGCCGAACTGCTCGGCCAGAAGGTTTTTCAGCTGCTTGAAAATCATAAATACTCAAACTCCTTATTACGGTTTTTCCTCACATACTATAGGCAGAAACCTTCGTCCTGTCAATAGCATTTTTAAAAATTCAGCACTCTTCCTTATGCAGGTCAATGCGCATATAGTCCACGTTGGCAGCAATATTGTCCACAATACCGGACTGCGCCACCTGCATGGCCTGATGCACGGCGTTTTTGATGGCGTAGTCGCCGGAGGAGCCGTGGGCCTTGATCACAGGCTTGGAGATGCCCAGCAGAGCGGTGCCGCCCACCTCGTCAGAGCTCATGAGCTTCTTCAGCTCCTTCACGCCCCCCTTGACCGCCAGAGCGGCCAGCTTGGTGAGGATATTCTTCATAAACACGCCCTTGATCCTGCGCATGAGGAACAGGGCCGAGCCCTCCATGGTCTTGAGGAAGATATTGCCGGAGTAGCCGTCGGCCACAATGACATCCACCGCACCCTCCACGGCCTCACGGGCCTCCACGTTGCCCACAAAGTTGATGCGTCCCTCCTGCTTTGCCTGCATGAGCCGCTCGTAGGTCTGGCGCTGCAGGTCGGTGCCCTTGCTGGGCTCGGCGCCGATGTTCAGCAGGCCCACCCTGGGGTTCTCCACCCCACAGACCCGCTTCATATAATAGCTGCCCAGGTATGCAAACTGCATCAGATATTCCGGCGTGCAGTCGGCGTTTGCGCCGCAGTCGCAAAGCACAGCCCGTCCGCCCGCCACAGGGATCACAGGTCCCATGGCCGCCCGGCGAATACCGCGGATGCGGCGAACCGTCAGCGTGGCACCGCTGAGCAGAGCACCGGTGCTGCCGGCAGAAATGCAGGCATCGCCCTCGCCGTCCCGGAGCATACGCAGCATGACA
>JAZOBP010000138.1:0-4673 GCA_045596065.1 Lawsonibacter sp.
ATGGTAATGCGGTGCCAAACTTTCTGTGCCCCTTTTTAGGGGCTACGCCTGTAAAAGCCCCTTCTAGGGGCTGTGCAAACCACCAGTTTACTGGTGGTTATGATTAAATATCGTTTTACGCATTACTGGAGCACAATTCCCGATATCTGGAAGGGGATACGCCTGAAATACGAAGAAAGTTGCGGTAGAAAGTGGAAAAATCCTCATATCCAACTGAATGGGCGACTTGGTTCAGAGATAAATCCGGAACAGAGCGGATCAGGCGCTGTGCCTCCTGAATTCGCTTTTGTGCAATGTAGCGACGCAGGGGAAGCCCGGCAAACTGAGGGAAAACGGTGCAGAATGCAGAGCGGGAAAGGCCAAACTGCTTGGACAGGGATTCCAATGTGAGGGGTTCACGGTAGTGTTCGTCGATGTAGTGGATACATTGAGACAAGGTGCTGCTGTAGCTAAGCAGCTCGTTGAGCTGAGGGACATTTTGAGGCTGACGATAATAACTCTGTGCCAATACATATACGATCGAGGTGATGATGCTGGGAGCTGCAGATATTTCTATGGAATCTGTACGTGCCTGCTCTCGCAGCAGACAATCCATTAATGCGTGAAGATTTTGCTGCTGGTCATCGTCCAGTTGTACTCGCAGACGAACACCATAATCATTGGGCAAAACTGTGTCGCCATGCAATCCTGACAGGAATTGATGGGCAGTGGACAGAGGAAAGCCTTCGTGGAAAAGGTTTTCCTCAAAGGAAAGAGAATACATCTCGGAGTGGTTGTTAATAAAGTGCAGGCTGTGGGGGAAGCCGGGAGGGACAATAAACGCATCCCCCGGGCCAAGCGTAATAACTGAATTTCCCTGACAGTGCTGAATCTCGCCACAGGTGACAAAACAGATTTGGTAATAATTGTGGTAGTGGGTTTGGTGGTCCAAGGCAGTGTTCTGAATGCGATAGACATGATAATGCCGATAGCTTGCACCGAAGTGATCAAGCGTAACATATTCAGACATGAAAAGGCACCTCCTCAGGGAATTTTCTATAGTATACCAAAGACAAAAGGGAAAATGTAGTACTTTGGTAAAAATGCAATGAAAAAAGGGAGAAGTGCAATTATCGTTTTTAGCAGTAAATTGTACAATGAGAACAACGAAAGGAGAGATTGTCCATGATTGCAAAAAATACATACGAACAGGCAATTTTTGATGCCATTCGAAAAGGGTCTACCACCATTGCTCCCGATGTATGTGCCGCCTTTGAGCGGGCCATTGCGGCAGAGAGCCGGTCGGCGGCCCGGGAGGGCCTGGAAAAGACCTACGAGAGCATCAAGACATCCGCTGTGCGGGGAAATCCGGCCTGTCCGGATACCGGTTGGCCCATTTTTTACTTTAAGGTGGGCAACGAGTGTGAGCTGGAGGGCGGCCTAATGGCACTGGAGGAGGCCACCCGAAATGCGGTGCGCCGTGCTACCAGGGAGGGCTACCTCCGGGCTACCATGAAGCACCCCCTCACCGGCTACGATCCCGGCGACAACGTGGGCAACAATGTGCCCAACTTTACTTATCAGTTCGTGCCCGGAAAGGATCTGGAGGTCACCTATGTGGCCAAGGGTGGCGGCAGCGAGTGCTTCGGCGGCACCCGTCACCGTGTGGTGGCCTTTGCCGACGGCATCAAGGGCATTGAGAAGTTTGTCATCGACTCCTTTGTGGAGGCGACCCGGTCCGGCGGCATCTGCCCGCCCAATGTGCTGGGCATCGGCATCGGCGGCACGGCCAACATCGCCGCCAATCTTGCCAAGGAGGCCGCCTGCCTGCGCACCGTAGGCTCCCACAACCCGGACGGAGAGTTCCGTAAGATCGAAGAGGACCTGTACAAGGCGCTCAACAGCCTTGGCGTAGGCATCATGGGCATCGGCGGCGACACCAGCGTGCTGGGCGTCAATGTGGAGTATGCCTACACCCACATTGCCGGTATCTGTGTGGCCATCAGCAGCAACTGCATGGTGGCTCGCCGGGGCAGCTACCGGGTATGTGCCGACGGCACGGTACAGGAAATGGACAGCCCCAACTGGTTTGAAGGGAGATGAGCAGTATGGCGACCTATCATTTGAATGCACCTTTGTCCCAGCAGGACGTAGAACAGCTGAATATCGGCGACGTAGTGTACCTTTCCGGTGATGTGTTTACCTGTCGCTCCCGTCTGCACCGCTGGGAGCTGGACGAAAACCATCCTCTGCCCAAGGCCGGGCAGGAGCGGGACGTGCTCATTCACGTGGGCCCCATCGTGCTGCCCCAGCCGGACGGGACGTGGAAGCTCATCTCCTTTATGCCCACCTCATCCATCCGCTTTGAAAAGTGGGTTGCCCGTGCGGTGGACGAGTGGGGTCTGCGCATGATCATCGGCAAGACCACCATGGGCGAGGAGACCATGGAGATGATGAAGAAGAAAAAGTGCGTCCACGTGTCCCCTCAGTGTGTCAGCCCCAACTCCTGGGTGGATCACATTAAGATCACGGATGTGGAGCTTTTCAACGAATTGGGTACTATTGAGGCTACCTGGCATATGACCGTGGACGAGCTGGGCCCCTTTGTGGTGGACATTGACTGCCGGGGCAATAACCTCTACAAAAACCACGAGCATGAGGTGGACGAGGCCCGGGAGAAGGCTCTGGCGGAGCTGGGCATCGAGCCCGACTTCCAGTTCACCAAGCTGTATTAAGAGGTGGGAGCATGAAAGAGTTTCGTATTCTCTCGCCCACGGGCATCGTGGGCTACGGATTCCCGGAGGAGTCCTTTCTGGCCGGTGTGGCACAAAAGCCCGACCTGATCGCCTGCGATGCAGGCTCCACCGACCCCGGCCCTTACTATCTGGGCAGCGGTATCCCCTTTACCAACGCCACCGCCGTCAAGCGTGATATGACCCTCATGCTCAAGGCGGCCTGTGAATTGAACATCCCACTGGTCATCGGCTCGGCCGGCGGCTCGGGTGCTGACGTGCATCTGGAGCGTGAGGTCGGCATCCTGCGTGAGATCGCCAAAGAGCAGGGCCTGTCCTTTAAGCTGGCCATCATTTCCGCTGAGTTTGAAAAGGAAGAGCTGGTGGGCCACCTGAAGGCCGGCCGTATTGAAAAGCTGGGCCCTGCCCCCGTGGTGACGGAGGAGGACATCCGTGTCAGCACCCATATCGTGGCCCAGATGGGTGTTGAGCCTATCATCAAGGCTCTGGACGACGGAGCGCAGGTGGTCATCTGCGGCCGGTGCTATGACCCGGCGGCCTTTGCTGCCCCCGCCATCCGGCTGGGCTACGACAAGGCCCTTGCCCTGCACATGGGCAAGATTTTGGAGTGTGCCGCCATCTGCGCCACCCCCGGCAGCGGCAGTGACTGCATCATGGGCTATCTGGGGGAGGACTACTTCTGCGTGGAGCCTCTCAATCCGGAGCGCAAATGCACCCCCACCTCCGTATCTGCCCACACGCTGTACGAAAAGAGCAACCCCTATATTCTGCCCGGCCCCGGCGGGCATCTGGATCTGTCTGAGTGCGTATTTACCGCCGAGAGTGACCGCAGGGTGCGGGTCACGGGCTCTAAATTCGTGCCCGAGGCGGTGCCCTCCGTCAAGCTGGAGGGCTGCAAGCAGGCCGGCTGCCGCACCATCTCCATCTGCGGCAACCGGGATCCCATCTTCATTTCTCAGGTGGATGCCATTCTGGAGGATCTGAAGGGCCGCACCGCCGCCAATCTGTCCGCCGACTTCGACTACCAGCTGGACTTCATCGTCTACGGCAAAAACGGCGTCATGGGTCAGCTGGAGTCCAACACCCAGATCACATCCCACGAGATCGGCATTGTGATCGATGTGGTGGCAGATACCCAGGAGCATTCTGCCGCCGCCTGCTCCGTAGCCCGCTCCACGCTCCTGCACTACGGTTATCCCGGACGCATCGCCACCGCAGGTAATCTGGCCTTCCCCTTCTCCCCTTCCGATATTAAGGTGGGAGAAACTTATGTGTTCAGCGTGTATGCTCTGCTGCGCACCCAGAATCCCTTGACTCTGTTTACGCCTGTTTATGAGGAGGTAACGGCATGAAAATCGCACTGAAAGATATCGCCAATGTGATCCGCTCTAAAAACGCAGGTCCTTTCGAACTGACCCTGGATATTCTGCTTAAGGAGCAGGAGATGTTCGAGAAGATGCGCGCTGCGGATATTATCAACAAGCAAACCATCGCCCGGCTCTATCAGATCCCGGAAGAGGATGTTTTAAGCATTGTTTACTTCCCCAATGCCAAGGCTATTAAGGCTACCATTGTCCGCCCCATGCCCTCCGGTGCTTTGGGCGAGCGGGATGTGTACGGCGCCCAGCAGCACGCACCCCTGGTGAGCTTTACCTTTGAGGTATAGGTATGCAGATTGACGGTTCTTACATTTTAGCCATACGTCGGGAGCTGCACAAGTATCCGGAGTTGGCCTTTGACCTGCCCAAGACCTTGGCGCTGATCCGCCGGGAACTGGACAGCATGGGGATTCCTTACACTGAGGAATACGGCAAGAGTAGTATCGTAGCCTTTATCAATCCCGATTGCGCCGATTTTTCCATTGGTCTGCGGGCGGATACCGATGCGCTGCCTCTAACAGAAAAGACAGGTCTGCCCTATGCCTCCCAACACCCCGGTATT
>JAZOBP010000139.1:0-2214 GCA_045596065.1 Lawsonibacter sp.
TGGCTCACAGAACGACATGGCTACGATCCGACTTAGCAGGGAGCCCAGCATGACCACGTTGGCACCGGCGGCAATGGCCTTGGCGATGTCGCCGGAATACTTCACGCCGCCGTCGGCGATGATGGGGATACCGTACTCGGCCGCCACGCAGGCAACGTCATAAACAGCGGTAATCTGGGGCACGCCGATACCGGCCACCACACGGGTGGTACAGATGGAGCCGGGGCCGATACCGATCTTGACACAGTCGGCGCCGGCCTCGATGAGGGCACGGGTGGCCTCAGCGGTGGCCACGTTGCCGGCAATGAGCTGCACGTCGGGATAGACGGCCTTGACACGCTTGACGGCCTCGATGATGTTCTGGCTGTGGCCGTGGGCAGAGTCCAGAGCCAGCACGTCCGCACCGGCCTCCACCAGAGCGGCCACACGGTCCAGCACGTCGGCAGTAGCGCCGATGGCGGCGCCCACCAGCAGTCGGCCCTTTTCGTCACGGGCGGAGTTGGGGTAGACCTCGGCCTTTTCGATGTCCTTGATGGTGATCAGGCCCTTGAGGTGGAAGTCCTTGTCCACGATGGGCAGCTTTTCGATCTTGTGGCGGCGCAGGATCTCACGGGCCTCGGCAAGGGTCGTGCCCTCGGGGGCGGTGACCAGATTGTCCTTGGTCATGACATTGTCGATGAGCTGGGACATATCGGTCTCGAACTTCATGTCACGGTTGGTGATGATACCGATGAGCTTGCCGTTGTCGCAGATGGGCACACCGGAGATCTTGTACTTGGCGCACAGTTCATCCGCCTCGGCCAGAGTGTGGCCGGGAGCCAGCCAGAAGGGATTGGTGATAACACCGTTCTCACTGCGCTTGACCATGTCAACCTGTTCGGCCTGCTGGCTGATGGACATGTTCTTGTGGATGATGCCGATACCGCCCTCACGGGCAATGGCGATGGCCATGCGGTACTCGGTGACCGTATCCATGGCTGCGCTGATCAGCGGAATGTTCAGGCGGATCTTCTTGGTCAGCTGGGTGTGCAGATCAATGTCTGCGGGCAGCACATCGCTGGCAGCAGGGATCAGCAGTACGTCATCAAACGTCAGACCCTGCTTGACAAACTTGGCCGATGCGTCACGGTTGACCATGTTAAACATCTCCTTTTCTCTCCCCTCTCCGACCTGCGGAACGGGGTATATCCTGTGTTATGGTTATTAGAGTTATTTTACCCCTGTCAAGCGGCACTTGTCAAGGAATGTCTTGCCCAAGTTTCAATGCCACATCAAAGCGTATTTTGCCACTTTCGTCCACACCGCGCACAAAATGCTCCCGTTCACAGCTGCAGGCCAGGATTTGAAGCAGCTCCCCGGGCCGGCATTCGGCAGAGTAGCCCAGCTGCATCTGCTGCACAAAGTCACAGGGGTACTCATAGGCCCGGATGGCATCACAGGCAAAGTCGGCGTAGCGGTTGTTGTTCACATGGGCGTTGATGTCCGTGTCGCTGTAGTGCATAAGCCGCTGTTCCACCATTTGCAGCTCGTCCGGCATACGGATCTTGGACAGCAGGATGTCCTTGCTGCGCTCACCGCCCTGATTTTCGCCCAGCTCGGGCACATCGGATAGACGCAGCATATGACGGTCGGCAAGGCGCACCAGTGTCCACACGGACACCGCCTGTCCCAACGGCTTATCGTCGGCGTACAGATCAAAGTCACGGTACATGGACGCGCCCTTTCCCCCCCGGTGCCAGGTATGTATGCTCAGCTCCTGCTCGTAGCGCAGGGGGCGATCCAGTTGATACCACATACGGGCCAGCATCCACACCGCACCGTAGCGCTCCATAGACTCACCCCGGCCAAAGCCGCCCACCTGAGCGGCCAGCGTCGCCGCCTGCTGGAGATGGCCCAGCAGGGCCGAGGGCCGGCAGCGGCCAAAGCCGTCCACATCCCGTGAGTCTACAAGGGCCTTGTGTTCATACCAGGCGCTCATAACTCGCTCCTTTTGCCCCGGATGGTAATGGTGTTCTTGCAGCAGATGTCGTCAATGTCATCGGCGGTGGCGGCAGGAATGCGCATCTGCGCCCCGCATTGGGCGCACATGAGGTCAACCGAGCTGTAGTTGACCTGAAAGGACCACTGCCTGCTGCCGCAGGCACAGCTGATGCCGTCCCGGGCAGCAATGTCCTTAAGCTCCGAGAGCACCTCATGCATGACGATCTCGTCCAG
>JAZOBP010000140.1:0-18080 GCA_045596065.1 Lawsonibacter sp.
GTGCCCGGGAGACGCTGCTGGTGCTGGACGCCACTACCGGCCAGAACGGTTTGATCCAGGCCAAGCAGTTTAAGGAGGCTGCCGGTATCACCGGCATCGTGCTGACCAAGCTGGACGGTACGGCCAAGGGCGGCATTGCCATTGCCATTGCGCAGGAGCTGGGCGTGCCCGTCAAATATGCCGGCGTGGGCGAGGGCATTGACGACCTGCAGCCCTTTGATGCGATGGAATTTGCGCAGGCGCGTATCTAAGAAAGGAAGAAGAAATTATGTCTCGTATTGACGGAAGAACCAACGACGCTCTGCGTCCCATTGAGATCGTTCCCCACATCAACAAGTTTGCGGAGGGCTCCTGCCTGATCCGCTGCGGCAACACCCATGTGCTGTGTACCGCCAGCGTGGAGGACAAGCCTCCCCGCCACGTCCCCGAGGGCGAGGGCTGGGTCACGGCTGAATACTCCATGCTGCCCCGGGCCAACCGGGAGCGATCCCGCCGTGACATCTCCAAGCTCAAGCTCAATGGCCGCAGCGCCGAGATCCAGCGTCTCATCGGCCGTGCGCTACGTTCGGTGGTGGATATGAAGAAGCTGGGGCCCTGGAACATCACCATCGACTGCGATGTTCTTCAGGGGGACGGCGGTACCCGTACCGCCTCCATCACCGGCGGCTTTGTGGCCATGATGCTGGCCTTCAGGAAGATGATGGACAACGGTCAGCTGACCGAGTATCCCGTCAGCGGCTATGTGGCTGCCGTGTCCGCCGGCATTGTGGACGACGAGCCCATGCTGGACCTGTGCTACGAGGAGGACTCTGCTGCCATGGTAGACCTGAACTGTGTCATGGACGATCAGGGCCGCCTGATTGAAATTCAGGGTACCGGTGAGGAACGTCCCTTTACGCTGGACGAGCAGCAGCAGCTGGTCCGTCTGTGTGAGGCGGGCATCCGTCAGCTGCAGGAAATCCAGAAAAGCGTTCTGGGCGTTGAGCTGTAAAGGGAGGTAGCCTTTCATGAAACTGGTGCTTGCCAGCAAAAATCCCAAGAAGCTGCGGGAACTCAATGACATTCTCAGCCAGCTTGGCATTGAGGTCTGCTCTCAGGCTGAGGTGGGTGTGGATGTGGACGTGGAGGAGACAGGCACGACCTTTGAGGCCAACTCTCTGCTCAAGGCACAGGCGGTCATGGAGGCCTGCGGTCTGCCCGCCATTGCCGATGACTCCGGCCTGTGTGTGGACGCCCTTCAGGGTGCCCCTGGAGTCTACTCCGCCCGGTACGGCGGCGAGGGAATGGATGACATGGGCCGCACCCGGCTGCTGCTGGAGAATATGCGCGGCGCCGGCCCCCGTACAGCTAAATTTGTCAGCGTGGTCACCTGCTGCTTCCCAAACGGGGATGTGCTGTGTGCCAGAGGGGAGTGCCCGGGCACCATTGCCTTTGCACCTATGGGTGAGGGCGGTTTCGGCTACGATCCGGTTTTCTTCATCCCCCAACTGAAAAAGACCTTTGCCCAGCTCACACCGGAGGAGAAGAATGCCATCTCCCACCGTGGTCAGGCCCTCAAGGCCTTTCAGGTGAAGCTGGAGGAATATCTCAATAAGTAACAAGGAGCAATCATTATGTCTGAACTTACCAGCAAGCAGCGTGCTCAGCTGCGTGGTCTGGCCAACAGCATCGACACCATCCTGATCGTGGGTAAGGAGGGCGTGTCCGAGGCGGTGGTGGCACAGGCCAACGAGGCACTGGAGGCCCGTGAGCTTATTAAGGGCCGTGTACTGGAAAATGCCCTCATGACCGCCCGTGAGGTGGCGGATGAGATCTCACCTCTGACCCGCAGTGAGGTGGTGCAGGTCATCGGCACCAAGTTTGTGCTCTATCGCCCCAGCCACCGCAAGGACAAAAAGGATAAGATCGTTTTGGTCTCAGATAAAAAGAGCAAGACCAACCGTTAATATCCATCCTGCATACACGGAGAGGTGATGACCATGAACATCGGAATATACGGCGGCACCTTCAATCCCCCTCATTTGGGTCACATGGCGGCGGCCAAAACGGCGGCATCGGTGCTGGGTCTGGATCAGCTGATCCTGATCCCGGCGGCCACACCGCCTCACAAGCAGCTGCCCGACGGCTCGCCCACTCCGGCCCAACGGCTGGAGATGACCCGGCTCATGGCGGACAATCTTGGTCTGCCCGGTGTGGCTGCGGTGTCGGATATGGAGCTGTGCCGTGAGGGCAAAAGCTATACCAGTGATACCCTGCGTGCCATCCGGGCTCAGTACCCCGATGCAAAACTCTGGCTGCTGATGGGGACGGACATGTTCCTTACGCTCCAGTATTGGCATGAGCCTGAGGTGATCATGGAGCTTGCCGGCATCTGTGCCTTCGGACGCACGGAGCAGGACGGGGAGGAGCTGTTTGCCCCCCAGCGAGCCTACCTGCAGGAGAAGTACAATGCCCGCATCACTACCATCACCCTGCCCGGTCTGGTGGATATTTCCTCCACAGACCTGCGGGATATGCTCCGGCACGGAAAGGGCGGGGACTATCTGGCCCCTGCGGTGTACGGGCATATTCTGATGCATGGCTATTACGGCGTAAAGGCCGATTTGACCGGGCTGGCGCTGCCTGAGCTGCGTGCCTGTTCCTATTCCATGGTGCGGGCCAAGCGTATTGCCCATATCCGTGGTACAGAGGAGGAGGCCATTCGTCTGGCCCACCGCTGGGGTGCGGATGAGGGCCTTGCACAGCGTGCGGCCATCCTCCATGACTGCACCAAGTATCTGGAACTGGAGGAACAGCTTGAGCTTTGCCGCCGTTACGGCGTGACGCTCGATCAGTTGGAGCAGCGTGCGGTCAAGCTGCTGCATTCCAAGACCGGTGCGTGTATGGCAAAATACATCTTTGGAGAAACTGATGCCGTATACCGGGCCATCTTCTGGCATACTACGGGCCGGGCGAATATGGATCTGCTGGAAAAGGTCATCTATCTTGCCGACTACATCGAGCCTACCCGTGATTTTGATGGGGTGGAGGCTTTGCGTGCCCTTGCCTATGAGGATCTGGACGCAGCCCTGCTCATGGGCATGAATATGACCATTGAGGAGATGGAGCAGCGGGGCGTCCCGGTACATGAAAACACTCTGGCGGCTCGCAACTGGCTGCTGGAACACAAAAACTGAGGTGACCCATGATAAACAGAGAGAATAACAGGGCCGGCGGCTGGTGGCGGCGTTATCGGACATGGGTGTCTGGGCTGCCCCGACCCCAACGCATTGCCCTGCGTATCGGCACTGTGCTGGCGGTTGTGCTGCTGATCCTGCTGGCCCTTTGGACAGCACTGAATCTATATGCATCCAAGCCCACCATCCCAAATCCCGGCCCGGATCCCGATGCCTCCGGCTCGGCAGAGCAGAGCCTGGCGCAAAGCGGGCGCAGGCCTGATGTATTTACGTTTTTGCTGGTGGGTCGGGACACGGCCGGAGGCGGCAATACGGATACCATGATCCTTGCCACCTTTGACACCAGAGCTCAGAGCCTGCAGGCCATGAGCCTGCCCCGGGACACTATGGTCAATGTCAGCTGGCGTACCAAAAAGCTCAATACGGTTTACAACTACCACAAGGGCAAGGATAAGGCCACTCAGGTACAGCAGGGCATGGCAGCCCTGAAGGAGCATGTGGGTAAGCTGACCGGCATCGTGCCCGACTACTACGCCGTTGTGGAGTGGGACGCCGTGGGAGAGATCGTGGATGCCATTGGGGGCGTGAGCTTTGACGTGCCCTATGACATGCACTATGACGATGACACCCCCGGTCAGGATCTGCACATCCATCAGGAAAAGGGCCTGCGAAGGCTGTCCGGTGAAGACGCCATGCAGGTCATTCGCTGGCGCAAGAATAACGGCGATCACGGCAATCTCCAGATCGGCGATGCCGGTCGAATGAAGGTTCAGCAGGACTTTCTCAAGGCTATGGTCAGTCAGTGTCTGCAGGCGAAAAATATCGTCAATATTCCGGCGCTGGCCGATATCGTGCTGGACAATGTGACCACCGACCTGTCGGTTGGCAACCTGATCTGGCTTGCCCAGCAGGCCATCGGTATGGATGTTGGTCAGGATGTGGCCTTCCATACCATGCCTTATACCAACTATGCCCGGGGCACGGCCTATGTGCTGCCGGTGGTGGATGAGCTTTTGGCCATTCTGAACAGCAGCGGCCTTAACCCGTATAAGCGGGATGTACGGGCAGAGGATCTGGAGGTCCTTGTGCTCAAGAGCAACGGCGGCATGACGCTGACCAGCGGCAAGCTGGCAGATACCGGTCTTGCCAAGGGCTCGGCCAGGCCCTCTGTGCCTCAAACACCTGCTGCCCCCGTGACCCCCGTTGAGCCGGAGGAACCGGTGCAGCCGGTATCCCCCGTAGACCCCGATGCCTCCGTCGAGCCGGAAACGCCGATCACACCGGAGACCCCTGTCGAGCCGGAGACACCTGTTGAACCGGACGTACCTGCCGCTCCCGAGACCCCGGATGAGCCGGAACCCTCTGCACCGCCGGATGAGCCGGCCCCTGCAGCGCCGACCCCAGAGGAGCAGATACCCACGCAGGTGATCCAGCAGGCACCCCAGATGCTGCCTGCCGACCCTGCACCCGTTGAATAAAGAAAAGAGGAATGTATTATGATGACATCTTACGAAGCTGCCATTGCTCTGGCAAAGGCGCTGGACAGCAAGAAGGGTATTGATATCAAGGTGCTGCACACCGAGCAGCTGACCACGCTGGCCGATTACTTTGTGATCTGCTCTGCCGGCTCCAGCACCCAGATCAAGGCGCTGAGCGAGGCCTGCGAGAAGGTCATGGACGAGGCCGGTGAGCCTGCCCATCACATTGAGGGGCATCGGGGCGGTACCTGGGTGCTGCTGGACTTCTCCAATGTGATCGTCCACGTGTTTACGGATGAGGCACGTAAGTTCTATGATTTGGAGCGTCTGTGGGGCGATGCCCAGCAGGTGGACATCTCCGATATTGTGAAACCCAACTGAACAAAAAAGGTCGCTGAAACTTTATCGTCTCAGCGGCCTTCTTTTTGTGAAGAATAGTGCTTGTCATTTGATAAAACACAGCATATAATGTTGCCAGAAAAAGGGGTGAACGGCATGAAAAAAGGAAAAATGCTGGTACGTGCTTCTCTGCTGGCGGCCATGTGCTTTGTGGCCACGTGGATCGTTCAGATCCCGGTGCCGCCCGGATATGTCAATTTTGGTGACTGCGTTGTGCTGCTGGCCGGCTGGCTCCTTGGCCCGTGGTGGGGTGGAGCGGCTGCGGCGGTGGGCAGTGTTCTGGTAGATGTGCTTGGCCCCTTTGCGGTCTATGCCCCGGCGACCTTTGTTATCCGCTTTACCATGGCGGTGCTTGCGGCGGTTTTCTATCGCCGGCTTGCACGCAATAGCCACAAAGCGTGGGGCATGGTGGTTGGCGCCATACTGGGGGAAGGACTGATGGTGCTGGGTTATTTGTGCTATGAGTGGTTTGCGCTGGGACTGGGCGCTGCCGCTCTTGGCAGCGTGCCCTTCAATATGATCCAGGGCTTTATAGGCGGGGTAGCCGCCGTGGCCATAGGCGTGCTTATGGGCCGCTCCGGTGCTATAAAATGATATTGAACCGACAAAAAAGGTGTACCGCAGGGCGGTACACCTTTTTTATATCTGTTTGAGCTGACAGTGGGCGGTATGATCTGAAATGGTGATGACCGCATAGCTGCCTCTGTCCCGGATACTGCCGGGATTGACCACCCAGAGGCCGTCCTCCTCCTGTACGCAGTAGGGGACATGGGTGTGTCCAAAGAGCAGTACCTGCGCCTGACACTTGCGTGCGGCGGCGATGGCACCGCCGTAGCCGCTTTTTACAGACCAGATATGACCGTGAGACATGAGTATAGGAACACGGTCATAAGTGACCAGACGCTGGAGAGGGGCGGTGGGAAAGCCATCACAGTTGCCGGGTACACCGGTTATCGCCAGCCGAGGGTACTCCTGAGCCAGCAGCTGTGCGTCACGCTCCAGATCCCCGAGATGAATGACGTAGTCGGGCACTTCCTGCTCTACAGCGTCACGCATACCGGCAAGGGAGCGGTGGGAGTCGGAAAAGACAAGTAATTTCATAAGTAACCTCCGGGCCCGAAGGGCATATACTGGGTTAGACTGGATCGGGAGGATCGAAGTATGGATCAAAATATGGCACAGGCCTTAAAGCTGCTAAAGGATAAGCAGGGACTCCGCCAGCTGCTGGATAGCCCTGATACCCGGCGCATGATGGAGCTTTTGGAGGCACAGGGCGGAGTACAGCAGGCGGCCAGAGCGGCGGCCGCAGGGGACACCGCACAGCTTATGAACATGATGAATAAGCTCATGGCCGGTACCGAGGGGGCACAGGTGGTGGAGCGGATTACCAAACAGGCGGATCAGGCCGGGATTTAAGGGAAAGGAGGCGGCGCCATGAGCGGCGGGTTTGAGGAAAAGCTGAACAGCATCCTGAACGATCAGCAGGCCATGGGCCAGATCATGGCGCTGGCCCAGTCCCTGTCCGGGGGTCAGAACAGTGGAGAACCAAGCGAGGCGCAGGAGGGAGAATTTGTCCCGGCCGGTGAGCCGGAGGAGGGCAGCGCCGTCCTGGACAACTTGGGTCTGGAGGGCCTTGATCCGGCGTTGGTGAGCCTCGGCATGCGACTGCTGGGGGAATATAACCGCAGGGATGACCGGGCGCAGGCACTGCTTCTTGCCCTGCGGCCTTTTTTGAAGCAGGAACGGTGGCAGAAGGTGGATCGGGCCGTGTCCATCGCACGTCTGTCCCGTGTGGCCACAGCGCTGCTGCGTTCTCTTGGAAATGGGGGCGGACAGGATGTATAACCCCTACATACCCGACACACAGGGACGGCCGCCGGGACAGGCAGAGCACCGGGACCGGGAAAAGGGCGGACAGGGGGGCAGCGGTCTCTTTGGCGGCCTTTCCGCTCTGTTTGACCGAAAGCAAAAGGATGCCGGCATTGCCGGCATCCTGAAAAGACTGCACCTGCAGGAAATTGACAGGGGAGACCTGCTCCTGCTGCTGATCATTCTGCTTCTGGTGCTGGAAGGGGATGAAACAGAGATGGTGGTGACCCTTGCGCTTCTGCTTCTGATGGGGCTGGGTGATGAAGAAGAAGCGTCTTAAGTCTGATGGAGTACCGTACCGTCGGGCAGAGCAAAACGCACGGAGGCAGGGCATGGAGCCTGAATCGGGGAGGTGGCGTTGACGGAGTATACGGTCTGGCCATCCTTGACCGTCTCGGCGGCAACCAGCAGGCCGGTATCCACGCTGACCCAGTATCGCTCAGCATAGCCGAGCTCATCCTGTATGGTCTCGGCATAGATGCAAAGGTGATCGCCGTAGGCCATGTATCCGGCATCGGAGATGGCCTGCTTATCAAGGGTCAGAACATCCTCGTAGGTGGGGATGCGCTGGGCAAGGTCAGGGTCCAGCGTGCCCTTGGGTGCGGTGAGATATTTTGTGCTGCCGGAGTACCAGTAGTACAGCTTGCCGTCATGGGACAGCGCATAGCGTGCCTGACCGGTAGGCAAAATCGTCCGGATCATGGAATGGCCCGAGTCCACCCAGCATTGGCTGGTCATGCTGCCCGAGCCACCGGGCCAGAAGGTATGTACCGAGAGCTGGCGATAGTAGCTTTCCGGCCGGGACAGGCTTGCGATGACTGCCTGCACCGTATCCGGCGTAACCTCCACACGGTGTACCTGTTCGTGGTAGGTGGGGTCGGTGACGCTGGTATCCGGCGTGTGGCCGGGCAGAGTCACACGGGCCGAGCGAATGGTATAAAGGCTGTAGCCAAAGCTGCCAAACACGGCGGCAACCATGATAATGGCAATGAGTATGGCGACACGGGTGCGCTTATTGGCGTCCAAGGCTAACACCACCTTTATTGGTCAGGATAGGGATATATCAGGGCGCAAAGGGCTCCGGCGGCTGCCGGGTAAGTCCAAAGTGATACAAAATGGCATCTACCGTGCGCTTGCAGGCTCTGCCGTCGCCGTAGGGATTGACGGCGTGGGCCATCTTGGCGTAGGCCTCGGCGTCGGACAGAAGAGTGGAGGCCATGGAGAAGATATTCTCCTCCTCCACACCGGCCAGCAGCACTGTGCCGGCAGCTACGGCCTCGGGACGCTCGGTCTCCCGACGCAGCACCAGAACAGGCTTACCCAGAGCAGGGGCCTCTTCCTGCAGACCGCCGGAGTCGGTCATGACCAGATGGCAGCGAGCCATAAGGTTGTGCATCTCGTCCACGGACAGGGGCTCGATCAGATGGATGCGGTCGTGGCCGTCCAGATACTTGTGAGCGACCTCCTGCACCACAGGGGACAGGTGTACCGGGTAGACAAGCTCCACATCCGGAAAAGCGTCTGCCACCCGGCGCAGAGCGGTCATGATATTGACCATGGGCTGGCCGTAATTTTCCCGGCGGTGGCAGGTGACAAGGATGACTCTGTGGTTGACATAATCAAGATGATTGAGGATGTCGGTTGTAAAGTGATAATCCTTGCGTACTGTTGTCTGCAGGGCATCAATGACGGTGTTGCCGGTAAGGAAGACGCCCTTGGTAATGTCCTCACGGGAGAGGTTGTCCCGGTTTGCCACCGTGGGGCAGAAGTGCAGGTCGGCGATGCAGCTGACCATCTTGCGGTTCATCTCCTCGGGGAAAGGAGACCACTTATCGTAGGTGCGCAGACCGGCCTCTACGTGGCCCACGGGTATCTGATGATAGAAGGCGGCCAAAGCGCCGGCAAAGGTGGTGGAGGTGTCGCCATGGACCAGGATGAGTTCGGGCTTTACCTCTGCCAGCACCTCGTCCATGCCCAGCAGGGTCTTGGAGGTGATGGTGGACAGGGTCTGACGGGGCTGCATAATGTCCAGATCGTAGTCGGGCTTGCGGCCGAAGATGTCCAGTACGCTGTCCAGCATTTCACGGTGCTGGGCGGTGACGCAGCAAACGCTGTTGATTTCGGGACGGCTGTCCAGCTCCAGCACCAGAGGACACATCTTGATGGCCTCGGGACGAGTACCAAAGATGGTCATAACAGTAAGCTTTTTCATTTGTTGGATCGATCCTCCTCACCGAAGAATGGGTCGTTGCCCTTGGTGTTGGTGGTGTTGTGTTTGCGGTGCAGGAACATACGCCAGCCCACCACTCCGGCCACGCACAGAGCCAGCAGTACCATCATGGCGCGCAGCTCACCGCTGGTGGTCAGCACCACGGCGGACAGGCCGAGAATGGCGCTGATGACATAGAGCACGGCTACAGCCTGCTTCTGGGTGAAGCCCATGTCAATGAGCTTGTGGTGCACGTGGCTGCGGTCGGGGGCCATGGGGGACTGTCCGTGGGATACCCGGCGGATAATAGCCGAACAGGTATCGAAGATGGGCAGACCCAGCATGAGGAAGGGCACGGCGAAGGAAATGATGTTGTAGAGCTTGAACAGGCCGTTGATGCTGGTGACCGCCATAACAAAGCCCAAAAAGGTCGAGCCGGTATCACCCATGAAGATCTTGGCCGGGTTGAGGTTGTATGGCAGAAAGCCCAGGCAGGCGCCGGACAGAGCGGCCATAAGCACGGCAACACTGGGATCGGCCACACACAGGGCGATGACCAGCATGGTCAGGGAGCTGATGGTGGATACGCCGCAGGCAAGACCGTCCAGACCGTCGATGAGGTTAACGGCATTGGTGATCGCCACGATCCAGAACACGGACACGGGGACGGACAGCCAGCCCAGCTCCCAGATGGGATTCTCGCTGAAAATGTTGGGGTTGGACAGGATGGTGATGCGGTTACCGCCGTACACCGCCACAAGAGCGGCAAGGATCTGTACGGCAAACTTAAGCTTGGCTCCCAGGGCGTAGATGTCATCAAAGATACCTAAAATCACGATAATAACAGCGCCCAGCAGCAGGCCTCTCAGCTCTTCACTCAGAGGTACGCAAATAAGCACGCTGAGCAGAAAACCGAGGAAGATGGCCAGACCGCCCATACGGGGAATGGGGTGCTTGTGCATACGGCGGTTGTCCTTGGGGACATCCACCGCCCCCACCTTGAAGGCGAGGTTTTTGACCACGGGAGTGGCCACGTAGGCAATGAGCAGAGCGATGACCAAGGCCGCCAATACCCGGCGGATGGTCTCCATATCAATGTTCATGGCACGGTCTCCTTTGTATATGCCCCAATGGGTCAGCGGGCTACAAAGCCCAGCTTTTTATACACCTTGCGCAGAGTCTTGTTGGCCACGTAGGAGGCCTTTTCGGCACCGGCACGGTACACATTTTCCAGATAGGCCTTGTCGGCCAGAATACGGGTGGCCTCCTCACGGATGGGACGCAGGCACTCTACCACCGCGTCACCCACAGCGGGCTTGAACTTGCCGTAACCGCAGCCGGCAAACTCGGACTCGATTTGTTCCAAAGTGCGTCCGGTGATGGCAGAATAGATGGACATGAGGTTGGCAACACCGGGCTTGCTGACCGGGTCAAAGCGTACGCAGTTTTCGGTGTCGGAGTCGGTAATGGCACGCTTGAACTTGCGCTGGATGTCCTCAGGCTTTTCCATCATAAAGATGCAGCCCTCGGGCAGGGACTTGGACATCTTACTGTCCGGAGCGTTGAGGCTCATGACGCGGGCACCGGCCTTGGGAATATAAGGCTCCGGCACCTTAAACACGTCGCCGTACACGGCGTTGAAACGCTGCGCCACGTCACGGGTCAGCTCGCAGTGCTGCTTTTGATCCTCACCCACGGGCACCAGATCGGGCTGGTAGAGCAGGATGTCGGCCGCCATGAGGGAGGGGTAGGCAAACAGACCGCCGTTGATGTTCTCCTTGTGCTTGGCGGATTTATCCTTGAACTGAGTCATACGGGACAGCTCACCGAACATGGTGTAGCACTGCAGCACCCAGCCCAGCTCCGCATGCTGATGGACATGGGACTGGATGAACAGGGTGTTCTGTTCCGGGTCAAGGCCGCAGGCAATGTACAAAGCCAGCTGCTCCAGAGTGCGCCGGCGCAGGTCGGCGGGATTCTGACGCACGGTGATGGTGTGCATGTCAGCCATAAAATAGTAGTTGTCAAACTCCTCCGTGCGGGCCACCCAGTTTTTGATAGCGCCCAGGTAGTTGCCAAGGTGCAGATCGCCGCTGGGCTGGATGCCGGAGAGCATTACTTTCTTTTCTTCCATGGTGGATGCTCCTTTGATAAATGTGCAGCGCACATATAATGACACATTATTTTACCACGCAATCCACTATAACGCAAATAAAATCGAAAATAAAACCGGCGTCAGATAAGAGCCGCTGACAGGCAGACAGAAGTATGGTATAATACGGGTCAATGCATTGTATTTGGAGGACCATGACCATGAAGACCAAGGCGACCGCAGCGGCCTTTGCATTGCTTGCTGCGGCACTTTATGCTATCAATATCCCCCTGTCTAAACAGCTGCTTGTGCATATGGGTGCCACCATGATGGCGGGCTTGCTGTATCTTGGAGCGGGGCTTGGTCTGCTGCTGGTGGGTGCCTTTGGCAAGCTGCTGGGCAGACCGATGGTGCAGGAACCATTGACCAAAAAGGAACTGCCTTATACCGTGGCCATGGTGGTGCTGGACATTGCCGCACCCATTCTGCTTTTGCTGGGTGTTGCCCGCACCAACTCGGCCAATGTGTCTCTGCTGAACAATTTTGAGATCGTGGCGACTACCCTGATCGCCCTGTTTATCTTCCGGGAGGCGGTCTCGGGTCAGCTGTTTGCGGCCATCGGTCTCGTGACACTGGCAAGTATGATCCTTGGCTTTGAAGGTGCCGAGGGATTCACGTTCAATACCGGCTCCCTGTACGTGCTGGGTGCCTGTGTTTGCTGGGGCTTTGAAAATAACTGCACCAAAATGATCAGCAGCAAAAGCTCGGTGGAGATCGTCATCATCAAGGGCTGCGGTTCCGGCCTTGGCAGCCTTGTGATCGCCCTTGCTATGGGTCAGCGTTTTCCTGAGGTCAAATGGGTGCTTTGCGTGCTGCTGCTGGGTTTTGTGGCCTATGGGCTGAGCATCCACTTTTACATTCTGGCCCAAAAGGACATCGGTGCGGCCAAAACCAGTGCCTTTTACTCCGCAGCTCCATTTTTGGGGGCAGGACTGAGCGTGCTGTTGGGGGAGAGACCCTCCGGACAGTTTTATCTGGCCCTGGCCGTCATGGTTGTGGCGACGATTTTGATGGTTCGGGATACGGTGGCCGTGCAGCACGACCATGGGCACAGCCATACGCACTGTCACGCCCATCGGCACGGTGAGCTGGTGCATACCCATACCCACCAACACAGCCACACCCATACCCATCACACCCGGCAGGATAGCCACAGACATACCCACCGGGGACCGGAAGGGCATGAGCACACGCATTCTGACTGATTTTCCTTGCAGGCCAAGGGTTGGATGTGGTAAGATAGCGGCAAAGGAGGGACGGTATGAGCTGGTATGTATACATGCTCCGCTGCGGTGACGGGACACTCTACACCGGCATTACCGACGACGTGGAAAAGCGTCTGGCCGTCCACCGCTCAGGTAAGGGTGCCAAGTACACCCGGGGGAGAGGCCCGCTGGAGCTGGTCTATACCGAGCCGCAGCCGGACAAGTCCGCTGCCCTGCGCCGGGAGCGGGCCATCAAGGCCCTGACCAGATCGAAAAAACTGACGCTGTGTGCTATGGGGACAAAGCCCACACAGGTCTGAGAGGAGACAACGCTATGAAACAGGAACACAGCTACGAGTTTCGCACTCGGTGCTGCCGGAGCCATCACCGTATTTACGGCTGGCAAAACCGCCCTGCCGCCCCGGAGGAGCTGGCCCTTGGCGGCGAAGTGACCATTTGCTGCCGTGTGGAGGGCCCTGTGGCCGCCAATGCGGTCAAGGATCTGCGTGCCTATCTGCGCACGGCCTTCGGCATCGCTACCCGTATGGTGGAGGATGGGGCGGACATCACCGTATATTTGGATGCAAAGCTTAAGGATTACATGGTCCGCACCGTGACCGTCAGCGACAAGGGTGTGGACATTGCCGCTGCCGATGACCGGGGTGCCGCCCAAGGTATCTATGGCCTTGAGGAAGCCATGGATCTGCGCATGGCGCCCGTCCTCAAAAAGGGCACGGTCAGTCAAAAACCTGCGTTCTCGCCCCGGATGACCCATTCCGGTCTGGGAATGGATCTGTTCCCGGACGAGTATCTGGCCGTCTGCGCCCGACACGGCTTTGATGCCATTTTGGTATTCATCCGGGATGAGCATACAGCGGGGAGAAAGGGACAGAACTACGATTTTGCCGATGTGATCCGCCGTGCTGCCCGGTACGGACTGGACGTATATGCCTACAGCTACATCAGCAACTACGTTCATCCCGACGAGCCCAACGCCAGGGAGACCTTCGACCGGGCCTACGGGGACATCTTCCGTGCCTATCCCGGCATAAAGGGTATGGTCTTTGTGGGGGAGTCGGTGCAGTTCCCCAGCAAGGACCCCAGAGCAAATCCCATTCCCCATCCGCTGCCCACTCTCGACGGTCTGCCCGACCCCCGGCCCCGTTCCGGCTGGTGGCCCTGCTCGGACTATGACCGGTGGATCACCATGGCACGGGACAGCATCCGGGCTGCAAAGCCCGATGCGGACGTGGTGCTGTGGAGCTATAACTGGGGCAAGCAGCCCAAGGATGTCCGGGTGGCCCTGCTGGAGTCCCTGCCCACGGATATTTCTCTGCTGGTCACCTTTGAGATGTTTGACCGGCTGGAGTTGGGCAGCAGCCATTGCACGGTCAGTGACTATACCATATCCCACGTTGGCCCCTGTGAATACTTTGTCAGCGAGGCGGAGGTGGCAAAGCGCCGGGGCATCCGTCTCTACGCCATGACCAATACCGCCGGACGCACATGGGACTTTGGCGTTGCGCCCTATGAGCCCTTCCCCTGGCAGTGGCATGCCCGTCACGAGAAGATACTGGAGTGCCGGGACAAGTACGGCCTGTGCGGCCTGATGGAGTCCCACCATTTTGGCTTCTACCCGTCCTTTATCTCCATGCAGGCAAAGCAGGCGTTTACTCAGGGCGGCATGACCTTTGACGAGTACCTGTCCGCATGGGCCAAAACCATGGCAGGGGACTACGCCCGGCAGCTGCTGCAGGCCATGGAGCGGGTGGACGAATCCATCCGGTACACGGTGCCCAGCGCCGAAAATCAGTACGGTCCCTATCGCATCGGGCCGGCCTATCCGTTCTGCATGAAGGCTGCGCTGAAAAAGCCCAATACCCCCGATATGCATTTTGGCAACAATATTTACTCTGTCGTAGATATCAATCGTGACTACAGCAAGGGTGTTCCCTACAGCCTGCGTGTCCGGGATGAGCTGCGTCTGGCCGGGCAGGCACTTGCCTGCTGCCGGGAGGGACTTAAGCTTATGCGTTCCATCCCCAATAAGGGGGCGGAACTGAAGCGGCTGATCGATCTGGTGGAGTTTCTTGCACGCTGCCATGAAACGGCCTGCAACCACAAGCAGTTTTACATCCTGCGCACCCGCCTGCTGGCCAGCAGCGACCGGCATGAGATCGTCAGCCTTGCCAAGCGCATCGAGCAGGTGTGCCGCCGGGAGATCAAGAATGTGGAGGCGACCATCCCGCTGGTGCAGCGCCGCAGTGAGCTGGGCTACGAGCCTTCCATGGAGTACCAGTGTGACGAAGACGGTCTTCGCTGGAAGCTCAAACATATGGACTATGTCATCCGCATCGAGCTTGCCTGCTACCGCAACGTACTATAAGTAAAAGCTACCGGACATGCCTTAAACGGCATGTCCGGTATTTTTTGTAAGCTTTGAGGGGTTATAATGTCCTTGGGTGTGGGTGGGTGAGCATGAGACTAAAACGACTTGCCGTTGTGCTTTTGTCCCAGCTTATCTGCTGCCACCTGCGCACAGACGACCCAGATGCTCATGAATTTGCTTGAAATGGCCTCCTTTTGTTTGCTGAATATGAGGTGTTGTGATAGAATAACAGACAGAAACTCACTTGAAAGAGAGGATGCAAAGAAATGAAAGTAAATAAGTTTTTGGGCAGTCTTTTGACTGTGGCTTTGTTGGGGAATCTGCTCCTTGTTCCCACTCTTGCAGCCAGACACAACTGCCCAGCTGCGGACATGAGGGATGTGGCAGCTGATGCGTGGTATCATACTGCGGTGGATTGGGTGCTGGAAAATGGCATGATGAGCGGTTTCCGTGCGGACAGCTTTGGGCCGGATGCTACTCTGACACGTGCCCAGATGGTGCAGGTGCTCTACAACAAGGAAGGCCAGCCCGCCTTGGACGGCCTTACCCACAGCTTTACCGATGTCCCTGCCGACCAGTGGTACAACAATGCAGTCACATGGGCGGCTGCCCACGGCATCGTCAGCGGCTACGGCAACGGCCTGTTCAAGCCCGATGACCGTGTGACATTGGAGCAGGTGTTTGTCATCCTGTGGAACTATGAGGGCAATCCGCCCCTCACCGGCGATGCCGATGCGGTTGGCCCTCACTCCGAATGGGCGGGCAACGCCATCGGCTGGGCACAGGCCAGAGGTCTGCTTGACGACCTGACCTTTACCAAGGTGATCAACAACGCCAACCGTGCCCAGACCGCACATATTATGATGAATCTTTTGGGTCGATAAAGAAAAATGCATGCAGCTTTATAGCTGCAGGCATTTTTTGGGCTTATGCTTCACTGCTGAAAGGAGAAGGGCAGGCCGGTGCCGGACATCACTGGTGTCCTGTCGATGGCGTTGTAGGAGTCCTGAAGCGGGGAGAGGGGAAGCGTGGTTCTGGGAGCGGCGGTGAGGGAATAGGCATCCAGAATATAGCCGGTCATATCATCGGTGATCTGTGCATGATCGATGGTCACCTCGTCGCCCACATTCAGGGCAATCACATCCCGGTTCTGGGCGGCAGAGACGGAGTAGAAGATCTCGCTTCCCTCCAGACGCACAAAGTAGTAAGAAGTGCCCTCCAGCACAGCGGTGCGGATCTCGGCTACGGTGCCCTTAGACTGGGTGGCAGGCAGCTGTTCGGGCTGGGACAGACCCTTGTCGCCCAGCATGCGGATATAGGCCTGCTCACAGGCAGAGACGGTGGTGCCGGTGGCGACCACCTGATACTGGGCCACGTTGACCATGGCGTACATCTTGACCAGCTGGGTGGCATCCTTGAGGGGGATAAAGTAGGTGGGCTCGCCCGCTACGTTGAGCAGCAGGGGGAAGGTGGCTGTATAGCCAAGATCCTGTACAACGCCCATGGCGGAGAGTTTTGCGGCCTCCTCGGTGGCACCGGGTGCCACGTAGTATTTGGTTTGCTTGGTGCGCATATTGCACAGCAGGAAGCCCAGATTGGACTGGTCTGCGTTGGCGGAGGTGACGCCGGTGTACATATACACATCGTCATTCATGGCGATGTAGTTGTAGCCATCGGTGGTAATAGTCACGTCACGCTGACCGAAGATGGAGTTGAAGAAGCCGCGCACATAGGTGCCGTAGTAGTCGTACTGCTCCATGATAAGGGTGGGGGTATAGAGAGTGTCCACCCATGTGGGTACCTGCTCCATATACTCGCACTCGCCCGTCACAGCGTCCACCAGCACCGCACCCCGGATGTCCGTGCCGCCAAACAGACCGATGGTCTTGACCACACGGGGGGCGATCCACCAGGGGTGACCGTCCTCGTCGATCTCAAACTCCGGGGTGGAGAACATCATGGTGGGGTAGTGGAAGCGCAGATGGCGCTCAATGTTGCGGTTGAGAGGCTCGGAAAAGGAGTACTTTATGCCCTCGGGCAGACGCACCACCGTGGCCTGCTGGGTGACCATATCCACAAGCACATAGGCCGGCAGACCCTCGCCCCGGTTGGTCAGCCACTTGATCAGGTCGGCATAGTCCACAGGGGCCACACGCACGGGTCGGCCCTGGTAGTTGATCTGGGTGGAGTCGTTGGAGTACTCAAACTGGCTGACCATGTCGCTAAGCGTGCCCATCTGACGGTCACCCAGATATTCGGCAGAGGTACGGTCAAGGGTGGGGATCTTGTCAAAGGAGATCTGGGCCACATCGGCGGTGAAGTCACCGGCTTCCACACTCAGCAGCTGACGGTAGGCACCGGCACGGAAGATGGGCCAGGAAAGGATGGTGCCAATAATTGCTACCAGCAGTACCGCAATGAAGACCAGCAGCACGGGCAGACACCGGCTCTTGATAAAGGCAAACCAGAGCTTGAATTTTTCTGTCGGGGTGCGCACCACGTCATCCTGCATGTGAGCGCCTCCGGACAGCAGGAATACGCAGCCGAAGTAGACCAGACACAGGATGAACAAGAACTGGTACAGATCACCGCTGTGGAAGTTGAGGGCAGGCAGTGCCACATAGAAGTAGCCCAGACCCACCAGCAGGGTGACAAGGATGCTGACCAGCGTCACAAGAAAGCGGTTTTTCAACAGGGAGCCAATGCGTTTTATCATGGTGAATACTCCTTTCAGGGTGCTTCTTTATAATTATAGCATATCCGATTTTGAGTTGAATTGCAATGAAAACACCGATATGTTAATAAAAGCTTTAAAAACAGAAAGCTGTCTTGCAAAACAGAATGAAATGCAATATAATAACAAGTTAGAAAACAAAGGGCGGCGCTGCCGCCGTAACGGAGGTCATGAACATGGCACTTGATATGAAGTTTTTTGAAGAGCTGGAGTCCCGCATTCCCAAGGGCAAGGTACGCACCCGCTTTGCGCCCAGCCCCACGGGCTACATGCATGTGGGTAACCTGCGTACCGCACTGTACACATGGCTCATCGCCCGCAATGCCGGCGGCACCTTTATCCTGCGCATTGAGGATACCGATCAGGGCCGTCTTGTGGAGGGCGCAACCGAGGTCATTTACCGCACCATGGCTGAGTGCGGCCTGACCCATGACGAGGGCCCCGATGTGGGCGGCCCTGTTGGCCCCTA
>JAZOBP010000141.1:0-8679 GCA_045596065.1 Lawsonibacter sp.
AGCACCTGCTTCATGCGAGCCACCTGAGACATCTTTTGTGCCACTTTCTGGGCTGCACGACCGGAAACACCGGTATCGACTTCATCAAATACAAGGGTAGAAATATCGTCATTTTCGGCCAGAACATTTTTCAACGCCAGCATAATGCGCGCAAGCTCGCCGCCAGAGGCGACCTTTTGGATCGGCTTGAGATCCTCACCTACGTTTGCGGACATAAGAAACTGCACCTCATCCATGCCGGTGGCATCCAATCCCGTCTGCCCTGCTTTCTCCCCAAATTCCACGTAGAAGCGCACCTTGGGCATATCCAGCTGAGACAGCTCATCCTGAATACGCTTCTGCAGCTGCTCGGCAACGGTTTTGCGGGCATCAGAGAGAATGAGCGCCTGCTTCCGGGCCTGCTCCAACGCCTTGGCATACTGCTGCTCCAGACGGGCAAGGGTATCGTCAGCGTACTGGATCTCGTCCAACTCCTTACGGCACCGATCCAAATAGGTCAACATATCCTCCACCGTTGCACCGTACTTTTTGCGCAGACGGTAGATCACATCCAAACGGCTCTCGATCTCATCCAGCTCGCCTGCCGCATACTCGAAACTATCCCGCACATCCCGAACCTGTTCGGCAAGGTCAGATGCATCAAAACTGAGCTGAGCAGCCCGTTCGGCAAGGCGGACAAGCTGATCGCTGACTCTCCCTCCGGTTTGCAGACTGTACTGTGCGTCTCCAATCAGAGACACCGCCCCCTGGCCATCCTCACCACCGGACAGGGCCTGATAAGCACACTCCACCGCATCCATGATCTTTTCGGCGTTGCGAAGAAGATCACGACGGGAGCTAAGGACCTCATCCTCCCCCGGCTGCAGGTTCGCACGTTCCAGTTCATTAATTTGGTAGGACAGGGTGTCAATTTTACGAGCTTTTTCCGCCTCATCCATGCGCAGACTGCGTATCTGCCCGTCAATGTCGGAAAGCTTATAGTATATCTCCCGATAGCTGTCGATCAATGACCGGGTTTGTCCAAACCCGTCCAAATAGCTCAGGTGGCAGGTAGGATCCAGCAGCTGTTGACCGTCATGTTGACCGTGAATATTCAAGAGCTGGCGGCCAAGTCCTTTCAGTTGAGACACTGTCAATGGTTTTCCATTTACACGGCATAGATTACGTCCGTCGGCCAACAACTCACGTTCCAGCATCAGCTCGCCGTTCTCATCCGGATAAAGATTGTTTTCTTCAAACCACGCAAGCCGTGGCAGACCGCAAAACACCGCACTGACCCGTGCTGTATTTGCCCCGGTGCGGATGAGATCACGGCTGGTACGCTCCCCCATCACCGCTCCGATGGAGTCAATGACGATGGACTTGCCGGCGCCGGTCTCACCGGTGAGGACGTTGAAGCCCGGTTCAAAGCGAATGTCTGCCGACTGGATCAGGGCAATATTTTCAATATGGAGCAGGGAAAGCATATCCCGTCCCTCCGTTTCGGTCATTTGAGCATCGTGTGGATCTCACTGCAGAATTCTGAGGCCGCCTCGTTGGTACGCATGATCAAAATCGCCGTATCATCACCGGCAAGGGTCCCCACCATCTGGTCAATTGCCATGGAGTCAAGGGCGGAACAGGCGGCGGAGGCAAGACCCGGCATCGTGTTGATGACGACAATGTTCTGTGCAACATCAAAGGAGGTGACACTCTCCTTAAAGATGGTACGCAGGCGGCCGTCGAAGTCGGCAGAATGCTTGCGTTCAGACAGGGCATACCGGTAGCAGCCGGCACCTGCCTGAACTTTGACCAGATGCATCTGCTTTATGTCCCGGGAAATAGTGGCCTGTGTGGCTGTATAGCCACGTTTGGCAAGCTCGTCCAACAGCTGTTCCTGGGTCTCAACATCTTTATTCTGGATGATGTTTAATATCTCTGCCTGTCTGCTGCTTTTCATAGCTGACGCCCCCCTAACTTCTTGTTGAGAAGCTCGTAGAAATTCTTTCCCGTCAGGCGAACAAGTTGGGTACAGCTCGCTGCCCTGCGGATCTCCACACGGTCTGTGGGCATGATTCGGGTGGCTTTTCCGCCATCTACCGACAAATACACGCTTTTTTTGCTGCGTCGGGGCATCTGCACCGTGATGGTTCGATCAGAGGACATGACAATAGAGCGTGCAGACAGCTGATGTGCGCACACAGGCGTGACCACAAGCGTCTGCGAGCTGGGCTCGATAATGGGGCCGCCCGCAGACATGGAATAGGCTGTGGAGCCTGTAGGAGTCGCAACCACAACTCCGTCACCGGACAGTTGGCAGGTATGCACACCGTCAGCAGCGACGTCCAGCTCTACCACCCGTGCGATGCTGCCCTTGGAAATAACAGCATCATTGAGCGCAAGCTCGTCATAAACGACCTGCTTGCCGCGCATAAGACGAACCTGCAGCATCATACGTTTGTCGATGGTGTATTTATTCCGGGCAATCTGCTCCAGATAATGAAGTTCGCTCTCCTCCAGCTCTGCCATAAAGCCTACGCTGCCCATGTTGACACCGAGGATAGGCAGATGGTGGCTCGCAGCGTCCTTGGCCGCATGGAGAATGGTTCCGTCTCCGCCAAAACAAATCAGCATATCCGCCTGTGGCAGCTGCTCCTGCAGGGACTTGAAGTCAATGTCAGAGGGAAGTTCCAAACGGCTGTTCTGGCTAATTTCGAAGGGCATGCAAAAGCAGCATTCCACTGCGTTGTTCTCCAGTATTTTCTGTGCCTGAAGGGCCGCCTTAAATCCACGGTCACGATAGGGATTGGAGCTTAAAATGACCTTCACTGCTCCACCTCCTCCAAATTTTGATGGGATATTTTGACCAGTTCCTCCAGACTGCCCGTCCACGGGTCTGCCTGTCCGGCCTTAAGATAACCAAGATACTCAATGTTGCCCTCCGGCCCCTTGATGGGAGAAAAGCTTACGTCCAGTACGCAGAAGCCGGCATGGTCAGCGTGCAGCAAAAAGTGCTCCAGCACCTCAAGATGGACGGCGGGATCACGGACAACACCCTTTTTGCCAACCTTGTCCTTCCCTGCCTCAAACTGGGGCTTAACAAGACAGACCACGTGCCCGTCGGGCTTCATAAGGGTACGCAGTGTGGGCAGGATAAGGTTAAGGGAAATAAAAGAAACATCCACCGAAGCAAAGTCCAAAGCGTCCGGAATCTGTTCCGGGGTCAGATAGCGGGCATTGGTACGCTCCATGCATACAACACGTGGGTCGGAACGCAGCCGCCAGTCCAGCTGATTATAGCCCACATCCACGGCATAGACCTTCTGAGCACCGTTTTGAAGCATACAATCGGTAAATCCGCCGGTAGAGGCACCGATGTCCGCAGTAATTGCATCCTGCAGACAGATGGGCCAGCACTTCATAGCCTTCTCCAGCTTCAGTCCGCCACGGCTGACGTAGGCGAGGGTCTTGCCCCTTACCTCGATCTTATCTTCCGTCGTAACAGGGGCTCCGGCCTTGGTTTGCTTTTGGTCATTCACATAGACCTGTCCGCTCATAATGATGGCCTGTGCTTTTTGTCGGCTGGGTGCAAGCCCCAGCCGGGTCATAACAATATCAAGACGCTCCTTTGCCATGAGAAAGCAACTCCTTAGCTCGCCGGGCGATCCCCTCCGGGTCAAGGCCCAGCACGGTCTCCAGCTGTTTGACTGATCCGTGGGTAACAAAGCGGTTCCCACTGGTACAAAGGGCGATTTTTGCCTGTACCCGGTTACGGGCGAGGTCGACACAAAGCCGTTGACCGACGCCGCCCTTTTCAATGCTGTCCTCAACCACAAGTATTGCCCCCGTCCGTGCCGCAAACGGGAGGACTGCGGACGAATCAAAGGGTGTGAGGATGTTGATTTTAACGACCTGAGCATTGATGCCCTGCTCCTGCAGAAGCTCTGCCGCTTCCAAAACATTGGATATAAGCTTCCCGTAGGCAACAAGGGTAACATCTGTGCCCTCACGCAATATGGCGCAGGACGCCTGAGCGTTGTTTTCGGTGTAGCAGCCCTCCCCACCCCGGGGATATCGAATGGCGACCGGGCCGGTATACCGCAGCACGGCATCCTCCAGCATTTGCTCAAGCTCTGCAAAGCTGGCAGGCGCAAGCACCGTCATACCGGGTATGCTGTCGAGAAATGATACGTCAAATACTCCGTGGTGTGTCTCTCCGTCATCCCCCACAAGTCCGGCACGATCCACGCAAAAGACAGCGTGCAGTCCCTGCAGGGCAATATCATGAAGGAGCATATCGTATCCACGCTGCAGGAAGGTGGAGTACACGGCAAAAACCGGGATCATTCCCTGCTTGGCAAGCCCTCCTGCCATAGCTACCCCATGTCCCTCAGCAATACCAACATCAAAAAACCGATCGGGAAAACGGGCCGCAAACGCATCCAGACCCGTCCCGGACTGCATGGCAGCCGTAATGGCACAAACACGGTCATCCTGCTGAGCAATGCGGCAAAGAGATCGCCCAAACACTTCTGAAAAACTGCATCCGGACGCTTTGCGTGCCTCTCCCGTGTCAACATCAAAGGCAGAAACCCCGTGGTAGTTCTTGGGCGTCTGTTCTGCATGTGTATAGCCTTTTCCCTTTACAGTTCTTGCATGAAGGAGAATAGGGCCGTCGATACTTTTGGCATAGCGGAGTATTTTTGTAAGCTGAGCCGTATCATGTCCATCCACAGGGCCGAGGTAGGTAAAACCCATATCCTCAAACATACTGCAGGGCAGCATGGTGGCTTTTGCAGCCTTTTTGATCTTGTGGGTAAAGGAATAGATCGCTCTGCCAAATCGGGTACGAGCTGTAATACGCCGGTACCAAACCTTAAAAGACAGATACTGGGGCTTAAGGCGCTGTCGGGAAAGATACTGAGCCACACCACCTACATTTTGGGTGATCGACATGCCATTATCGTTAAGAATGACGATAATCTGCTCACCGCTCTGGCCGGCATTGGAAAGGCCTTCGTAGGCAAGACCGCCGGTCAGCGCTCCGTCACCGATCAGGGCAAGCACATGGTAGTCCTCCCCTGCCATAGTCCTGGCTCTGCTCATGCCAAGAGCAACAGAAACCGAGTTAGAGGCATGTCCGGCAATAAACGCATCTGCGTCGCTCTCAGCCGGCTTCGGGAAGCCGGCAATGCCGCCAAAGCTTCGAAGCCCGGACATGGCATCCGCCCGACCAGTGAGGATCTTGTGGGTGTAGCATTGATGGCCAACATCAAAAATAAGACGATCATGCTTAAAATCAAATACCCGGTGCATGGCGACCGTCAGCTCCACCGCACCAAGATTGGAAGCCAGATGGCCACCAGTATTGGAAATCGTCTGAATCAGATGCTCACGGATGCGGCCGCACAGCTGACGGGCCTGCTCATCTGTCATGTTATGCAGATCAAGGCCCTCGATCTCCCGATCCGAAAGCATACGATCCCTCCTTTGGATTGTTTAATTAATACGCTCTGCCATGGAACGGGCCAGCCATACATGGAACTGAGCATCCTCAAATCCGTCCAGTGCGGCAATGGCTTGATCGGTAAGCTCTCTTACCAGCTTCTCGCAGCCCTCCAGCCCCAGGGCGCTGACAAAGGTGGATTTTCCCTTGTCCGCATCGGAGCCGATGGGCTTGCCCAACACCTGATCGGTGCTGATCACATCCAGCATATCGTCACGCACCTGAAATGCCCGGCCAAGACACTGTGCGTATTCCCGCACTGCACGGCGCTTTTGCCCGTCACCGCCGGCTGCGATACAGCCAAGCTCGGCCGCTGCACAGATCAAAGCCCCGGTCTTGAGGGTTTGCAGCTGCTCCAGCTGAGCAAGGGTAAGGGTACGGTGCTCGCCCTCCATGTCCAGCATCTGACCGCCGATCATGCCTGCCGCACCCGCAGCGTGACTGAGGCAGTCAACGGCATCCAGAACCCGCTCCGCATCCAGCAAGCCCCGGTGCTCACTGATCATCTCAAAGGCAGCCGTTAAAAGGGCATCGCCGGCAAGCACCGCCGTAGCCTCGCCAAACACCTTGTGGTTGGTTGGCTTGCCCCGACGCAGATCATCATCGTCCATACAGGGCAGATCATCATGGATCAGCGAATAAGTATGGATCATCTCCACCGCACAGGCAAAGGGCAATGCCTGCTCGGGCTGTCCGCCGCACATACGGCAGGTCTCCAGAGCAAGTACGGGCCGCACACGCTTGCCCCCGGCTTGCAGGCTATAGAGCATGGCATCATAGATCTTGCCGTACCGCTCACGACCGTTAAAGCAGGAGGCAAGCCACTGCTCAACAAGGGCACAGTCCTCCGCCATCAAATGCTTAAAGTCCATAGGATCAATCCTCCGGTTCAAAGGGAATCTCTTCCGGCTGTCCCTGCTCGTCCACTTTCAGCATGGACACCTTTTGTTCGGCGTTGTCCAGCATCGAAGAACAGCGACGCATCAGCAAACTTCCCTCTTCAAACAAAGCAAGGGACTCCTCCAGAGATGCCTCTCCCTGTTCCAGCTTGTCTACAATTTGCTCAAGACGGGCCATAGACTGCTCAAAAGACATGGATTTTGCAGCCATCATCAGCACTTCCTTTCCTCCACACGGCAGATCAGCGTGCCGTCATTCACCCGCACGTCAATTCTCTGCCCGATCTGTACCTGCTCGGTATGGGTAATAATACTCCCCTGCTCATCATAAACAACAGAGTATCCGCGTCCAAGCACCTTTAAGGGACTGAGTGCATCCAAGCCTGCCGCCTGACGGGCAAAGCGTTCCCGACAAACAGCAAGCTTCTGCTTCATTGCGTGAATAAGGCCGCGGCTATGATAATCAAGGGCCAGACGCCTGTCCTGAATGTAGGCATCGGGCCGGGTCATGACACGGCTGCTCATCGCCTTTCCAAGCTGTTCCCGGGACTGATTCAGCGTCCGACGGATCGCCTGCTCCAAACGCTGAGCAAGCTGCTCCAGGCTGCGCTGCAGCTGGGCACGGTCCGGTACGGCAAGCTCTGCGGCATTGGAAGGTGTGGCCGCCCGAACGTCGGCCACAAAGTCGGAAATGGTCACATCAGGCTCGTGACCCACAGCGGAAATGACAGGGATCTCCGAGCGGAAAATTGCCTGTGCCACCGGCTCCTCATTAAAAGCCCAAAGGTCTTCCATGGAGCCACCGCCACGGCCGGTAATGATCAGATCCGCAAGTCTGTAATAATCAACATAATCAATTGCGGCTGCGATCTCCTCTGCAGCCTCTTCTCCCTGAACCCGTACAGGGACCACAAGCACTTCGCACATGGGCCAGCGGGCACCGAGTATGCGAATCATATCCTGTACAGCTGCACCGGCACCGGAGGTAACAAGGGCGATCTTATGAGGAAACTCCGGCAGAGGCTTTTTGTGCTCGGGGTCAAACAGGCCCTGTTCCATCAGCTGCTGTTTGAGCTGCTCAAAGGCGACCTGCAAATCACCTGCACCCTCAACCGACAGATAAGAACAGTACAGCTGATACTGTCCGTCTCTGGGAAAGACGGAGATATAACCGGCCGCAACTACCTGCATGCCATTTTCCGGCCGGAAACGCAGCATGCCGCTGTCGGAGCGGAACATAACACAGCGCAGCACCCCCTGAGCATCCTTCAGGGAAAAATAGTGATGCCCCGATGGGTATAGCTTGTAGTTGGAGATCTCGCCACGGACAAACACGCCGGAGAGGACATCGTCCTGCTCCATCATCGCCTTGATGTAATGATTGACCTGAGAAACACTCATTACGGGCGTATGCTCGTTCATCCCAGTTCTCCTCTCTGCAGCGCCTGATGCGTTAATACGGCGACGCCCATAGCGTTGTCGGTGGAATATTGCGGCAGGGCAAAATGTGCATGGCATTGGCCTGTCAGCGCCTGCCTCAGACGGGAATTGGACGCCACGCCGCCGGAGCAAAGAACTGGCAGGCCGGGGTACTGCTCCTGAGCCAGCCTGGTCACACGCACCACAGTATCAACGACCGTATCAACGGAAAAGTGTGCGACATCCTCCGGCTTGCAGGCATCCTGTACCATGGTTTTGACTTTGTTTTCCATACCGGAAAAGGAAAAATAGAAGCCCTGCAGCTTGACTTTAAAGGGGTTTACCTTGCTGTTGCTCTGAGTGCACATAGCATCCAATGCCTTACCGGCCGGAAAGGAAAGGCCAAGGGCCACACCGGTACGGTCGATCAGCTGCCCGGCAGAAATATCCTGTGTGCCACCGATGATCTCAGCGCTCAGGCCGTGCTCCCCCGGCTTTACATACAACAGCTCCGTGGTACCTCCGGACAGGTGCCATGCAAGAAAAGGCTTTTTCAAAACCTCCATACAGTCTGCCGACCAAGCCGCAGCCGCAAGATGCCCCTGCTGATGAGAACAGGAAAACACTGGCACACCAAGAGCTGCACCAAGGCAGCGAGCCTGAGACACACCGGCAAGAAAGCAAGGCATGTAGGAGCCCTCCACCGCCCTGGGGCGGGTGCTGACGCCAACTGCAGCCACACTGCGCAGATCCTCCTGAATGCAAAGCTGCTCCATGAGCTCAGGCAGGCGCTTTACGTGCTGAAAAAGGGCATCACTCTGCCGCAGTCCGAGCCCTCCCTGCGGCACTTCAAGCAAACGGCCCACATTGCGCCCA
>JAZOBP010000142.1:0-3498 GCA_045596065.1 Lawsonibacter sp.
TCGGCCAGCACCTGCTCCACGGCAGCGGTCACCGCTCCGTCATCCTGTACCTGTTCCAGTCCATGCCGGCTGATGTACTTGTCCGGATCTCCCCCAAGAAACACAGCCTCCAGCGTCTCCACTCCGGCCGCACGGCTGATGCTCCCCTGCTCCACCAGAGCCACAATTCTGGCCAGGGCAGCAGGCTTCAGCTGCAATTCCCGGACCTGCATACCGTGTCGTGCCATCTGACGCAGCACCTGACCGGTGATCCAGACTGCGGCTCCCCGGGGTGTTGCTCCGCAGGCTGCCGTCTGTTCAAAAAACTCTGCCAGCTCCCGCTGAGCAGTAAGGGTGCGGCACTCCTCCTCGTTCAGCCCCCATTGCTTGCGGTAGCGCCCCCGCTTGTGATGGGCAAGCTCTCCCATTTGACTCTTCATACGCGCAACGAGCTCTTCTCCTACGATCACGGCAGGCAGATCAGGATCCGGGAAGTAGCGGTAGTCCCTGGCCTCCTCCTTGGCACGCAGAGGCTGCGTGACCTGCCGGTCCTCGTCCCAGCGAAGGGTCTGCTGCTCCACCCTGCCCCCTGACTCCAGACAGCGGATCTGCCGCTGCGCCTCATATTCAATGGCCCGGGCCACGGCACGCAGAGAGCCGAGATTTTTCATCTCCGTGCGCGCACCCAGCTTTTCACTGCCCATCGGACGCACCGACAGATTGACATCGCAGCGCAGAGAGCCCTCCTGCATCTTGCAGTCGGACACACCCAGATACTGCAGCGTCTGGCGCAGCTGCTCCAGATAGGCCACCACCTGCTGTGCGTCCCGGAAGTCCGGCTCAGTCACGATTTCAATAAGAGGTACGCCGCAGCGGTTGTAGTCGATGCACGTCACATCTCCCTCATGGATCAGCTTGCCGGCATCCTCCTCCATATGCAGCTCATGGATGCGGATGCGGCCGCCCGTCTCCAGATCCATATATCCCTGTACGGCGATGGGCCGGTACAGCTGGCTGATCTGGTAGGCCTTTGGCAGGTCGGGATAAAAGTAGTTTTTGCGGTCAAAGGGGCTGTAGGCAGCAATTTCGCAGTTGAGTGCCAGCCCTGCCAGCACCGCCAGCTCCACCACCCGTTTGTTGAGCACGGGCAACGTACCAGGAAGGCCCATGCAGACAGGACAGCAGTGGGTGTTGGGCTGTCCGGCAAAGGCAGTGGTGCAGGAGCAGAAGATCTTGCTGTTGGTGGCAAGCTCTACATGAGTCTCCAAACCGATGACAGTCTCCCACTTCATCTTCCGTCACCCCCCACGCCAAAACACTTCGGTCTGAGCCGATGCCATTGGGTGTCCAGCTGCCATGCGTGGGCAGCATTGAGCAGCCGCCCTTCCCCGAAGGCCGGTGCCATCAGCTGTGCGCCCACCGGCAGGCCGTCTACCGTGCCGCAGGGCATCGACAAGGCCGGAATACCGGCAAGATTTGCGCACACCGTATAGAGATCCCCACGGTACATGGAGGCCGGATCATCCAGACTTTTCCCCAGAGGGGGAGCCGCATCCGGCATGACCGGGGTCAGGAGCAAATCAAAGTGCTGAAACAGCTCATCAAGGCCGGCTTTCAGCTGCCGCTGAGCCTCCAGCGCCTTTTTGTAGTATTGGTCGTAATAGCCCTCACTCAGCACAAAGGTACCCAGCAGAATCCGCCGCTTGACCTCCCGGCCAAAGCCGCGGCTTCGGCTGTCTTTCATGCGTTCTTCCACGCTGATCCCATGCTCTGCCCTCAGTCCGCAGCGTACGCCGTCGTAGCGGGCCAGGTTGGAGGATGCCTGTGCGCAGGCCATAACATAGTAGGCCGCCAGTGCCTGCTCCAGCCGGGGCAAACGGCAGCCCTCCACCACCGCCCCCCGATCCCGGAGGGACTGTGCCACCTGCAGCACCAGCCGGCCCACCGACTCACGCAGAGGAGGTTCAAACCACTGCTCCGGCAAACCCACACGCAGACCGCGCACGTCTGCGTCCAGTCCCTGCAGAAGGCTTGGATAAACTCTGTTTGCGCTGGTGCTGTCCCGGGCATCATGGCCCCGGATCACATCCAGCACCGCCGCACAATCCTCCGCCGTGCGGCACATGGGGCCGATCTGATCAAAGGAGGAGGCGTAGGCCACCAATCCATATCGGGACACAGAGCCGTAGGTGGGCTTGAGTCCGGTCAGGCCGCAGCAGGCGGCCGGCTGACGAACCGAGCCTCCGGTGTCCGAGCCAAGGGCGTACCACACCTGACCTGAAGCTACGGCGGCAGCACTGCCTCCGGATGAGCCGCCGGGGGTGCAGTCCGGCAGCCACGGGTTATGCACAGGGCCAAAATAAGAGGTCTCGGAGGTGGATCCCATGGCAAATTCATCCAGATTGGTCTTGCCTGCAAGAACGCCCCCTGCCCGTTCCAGCTGACAGGCAGCATGGGCACTGTAGGGCGGCACAAAGTGCTCCAGCATACGGCTGGCACAGGTGGTGGCCGTGCCGCAGGTGCAGATATTGTCTTTCAGCGCATAGGGAACGCCGGCCAGAGGGCCGCCGGTGCCGTCATAGGCCTTCGCCTGCTTCAAAGCCTGCTCCGCCGTGTTGGTGATGAATGCATTGAGACCTTTCTGCACATCCACGGCAGCCAACGAAGCCTGTACCGCCTCCCGTGCGGTCACCTCGCCCCGTTTGATGGCACGGGCCAGCTCCACAGCGGATAACGTCAGCAAATCATTCACTCCGGCCACCTCACTCCACCGTACGGGGCACCTGAATGTATCGGCCGTCCTGCCGGGGTGCATTGGCCAGCACATCCCGGACCGGGGCGCTGTCCATGCAAACATCCTCTCTCAGTACACTGTCTCCCACATTCCTTACCTCTTGTCCGTGGGGGCATACCTCTTCCAGAGCCCGCATACAGGCAAGAATGCCTTCCATCTGGCAAGCCATGGACTCGGTCTCACCCCGGTCCAGCTCCAGTCTGGCCAGATCGGCCAGATGACTCAGCTGTTCCTTGTCAATGTGCACGGTGTCCCCTCCCTTCCTCATGGGTTCTTTCTTGCCATGATACACCCGGAAGGCCGGGAAGTCAAACTTCCCACCGGTTGACTTGACCCGATGGATGAATTACAATACACAATAGAAGTACCCCATTGACAGGAGTGACCGCCTTGGAAAAGACACTGATGCACATCTGCTGTGCCCCCTGCGCCAACCGCCCCATCGCCCAGCTGCGGCAGGAGGGCATCGAGCCTGTGGGCTTTTGGTACAACCCCAATATCCACCCCTACACCGAATATCAGGCCCGCAAGCACACTCTGGAGGACTATGCCAGGGAAATCGGCATGAAGCTGGTCATCGGCGGCACCTATGATCTGCGCCCCTTTATCACCGCCGTTGCCGACCACATTGACACCCGGTGCGGATACTGCTACCATTGCCGTATGGAAGCCACGGCAAAATACGCCGCTGAAAACGGCTTTACCAGCTTTACCACCTCCCTGCT
>JAZOBP010000143.1:0-3749 GCA_045596065.1 Lawsonibacter sp.
GCACACGGGGGTGCCTTCCAGAGCCTCGTACAGCTTCTCAAAGTCGCCCTGCTGATAAGGCAGGATCTTGTCCAGAGCGACCTCACGCTCGGCAACGGTGTCGGCGCAGATCATCTCACGGAAGGCAGCGATACGGTCAGCCTCGAAGAACATATGCTCGGTACGGCACAGGCCGATACCCTCAGCGCCCAGCTCGCGGGCCTTCTTGGCGTCAGCGGGAGTGTCGGCATTGGTGCGGACCTTCAGCTTGCGGAACTCGTCAGCCCAGCCCATGATGGTGCCGAAGTTGCCGGAGATCTCAGCGTCCACAGTGGGGATCAGGCCGTCGTAGATGTTACCGGTGGAGCCGTCGATGGAGATGCAGTCGCCCTCATGGTAGGTCTTGCCGGCCAGAGTGAACTGCTTGTTCTCCTCGTCCATGGCGATCTCGCCGCAGCCGGACACGCAGCACTTGCCCATGCCGCGGGCAACGACGGCGGCGTGAGAGGTCATACCGCCGCGGGCGGTCAGGATGCCCTGAGCGGCCTTCATGCCGGTGATGTCCTCGGGAGAGGTCTCCAGACGGACCAGAACGACCTTCTTGCCGGCGTTCTTCCAGGCCTCGGCGTCCTCAGCGGAGAAGACGATCTGGCCGCAGGCAGCGCCGGGGGAAGCGCCCAGACCACGGCCCATGGGGGTAGCGGCCTTGAGAGCCTTGGCGTCAAACTGGGGATGCAGCAGGGTGTCCAGGTTGCGGGGGTCGATCATCAGGACGGCCTCTTCCTTGGTCTTGTGGCCTTCCTTCACCAGATCCACGGCGATCTGCAGAGCGGCGGGAGCGGTGCGCTTGCCGTTACGGGTCTGGAGCATATACAGCTGCTCGTTCTCAATGGTGAACTCCATGTCCTGCATATCCCGGTAATGATGCTCCAGAGTGACGCAGACCTGCAGGAACTGCTCGTAGACCTCGGGGAGGATCTGGGTCATCTGCTGGATGGGCATGGGGGTGCGGACGCCGGCGACCACGTCTTCGCCCTGAGCGTTCATCAAAAACTCGCCCATCAGCCCCTTCTCGCCGGTGGCGGGGTCACGGGTAAAGGCAACGCCGGTGCCGCAGTTGTCACCCATGTTGCCGAAGGCCATGGCCTGCACGTTAACGGCAGTGCCCCAGGAGTAGGGGATGTCGTTGTCGCGGCGATACACGTTGGCGCGGGGGTTGTCCCAGGAACGGAACACAGCCTTGACGGCGCCCATGAGCTGCTCCTTGGGGTCGGAGGGGAAGTCGGTGCCGATCTTGGCCTTGTACTCGGCCTTGAACTGGTTGGCCAGCTCCTTGAGGTCCACAGCGGTCAGCTCCACGTCCTGCGTAACACCGCGGTCTTCCTTCATCTTGTCGATGAGCTCCTCGAAGTACTTCTTGCCGACCTCCATAACGACGTCGGAGTACATCTGGATGAAGCGGCGATAGCAGTCGTAGGCCCAGCGGGGGTTGCCGGACTTCTTGGCCATGACCTCAACAACCTGCTCGTTCAGGCCAAGGTTCAGGATGGTGTCCATCATGCCGGGCATGGAGGCACGGGCGCCGGAACGAACGGAGACCAGCAGGGGGTTCTCCAGATCGCCGAACTTCTTGCCGGTGATGGTCTCCATCTTCTCGATGTATTCCAGGATCTGGGCCTGGATCTCATCGTTGATCTTCCTGCCGTCCTCATAATACTGAGTGCAGGCCTCGGTGCTGATGGTGAAGCCCTGAGGCACGGGCAGACCGATCTTGGTCATCTCGGCCAGGTTGGCGCCCTTGCCGCCCAGCAGCTCGCGCATGGAACCGTTGCCCTCGGAGAAGAGATAAACGTACTTGTGTGCCATTTACGAATCATTCCTTTCTTTTCTTCTGTTGTTTAATACGCATCTGAAAAACCCACCGCCCTTGCGGCGGCTCTTTTCAGATGCGTATTACCGACGGAGCACATCCGTCTTTTCCTTCTTCCCTGCTTTGCAGAGAGCACCTTATAATCGAAAGATGCGCAAATATTATACCCGTATGCAGGAAATATTGCAACCTTTTCCCGTTCTTTTTCTGGTAATTTTTTCACAACTTTTTTTGCGTGTATTGAACAGTTTGACCAAATGTATCCCTTTTCCTCCGGAACAGAGCAAAAAACGGCGTTTCCAAAAGGAAACGCCGTTTTTCAAACAGAAATAGGATCCCGAAGGAAATAAACCGACGCCGCCGTCTGCACAGCCAGCAGCACCGGCAGGCCATAGCGGAACTGCCAATGCCTTGTCTTATGACGAAACGCCCGCATACCGGCAATGACACCCGGCGTACCGCCCAGCACAGCGGCAAGGAACAGGGTGCGCTCCGGAATACGCCATGCACCCCGCATTGCCCTGCGCTTATCTATGCCCATAAGCAGAAAACCCACGGCATTGGCGAGGGCAAGCCACGCCAGTGTCAGCTTAAGCAGTACGTCACTCACGGCTGGTCAGATCCCTGCTCAGGCTCAGATTCCGCCGGAGTCTCGGTTTCCGCCGGCTCGTCCTCGCCCTGCTTAGCCGGGGCCTCCACCGGCTGGCTGACCATGTGGATGTTGCGGGCGGGGGGCTCAATGTCGCCGGACAGATGACCTCTGGAACGGGTAGAGGCGTAGGCATCGTCTACCAGAGCCGGGTCACGGCCCTCAATGATGGCCACCATCTCACCGCCGGTAATGGTCTCCTTATCCAGCAGGTAGGAGACCACCTTGTGCATATCGTCAAGGTTCTCCTCAATGACCTTTACTGCGTCGGCATAGCAGGTGTCCAGAATAGCCTTGACCTCCTTATCCATGATTGCAGCAGTCTCCTGCGCACAGTCAAGACCGTAGCCGCCGTCCAGATACTGGTTGCGCAGGGAGCCCAGGGCCATCATGCCGAACTCGTCGCTCATGCCGAACATGGCAACCATGTTGCGGGCGATGTTGGTGGCCTCCTGAATGTCCTGAGATGCCCCGTTGGTCATGGTGTCCAGCACCACCTGCTCGGCGGCACGGCCGCCCATGGACACGGCGATCTTGGCCATAAGTTCTTCCTTGGTGCGCAGATTGGTCTTGTCCTCCTCAGGCATGAGCAGGGTGTAGCCCAGACTGCCCTCGGTGTGGGGGACGATGGTGATCTTCTGCACCGGCTCGGCATTCTTCTGCTTGTAGGCCACCATGGCATGACCCACCTCGTGGTAGGCCACCAGCTTGCGCTCGAAGGCGGTGAGCACGGAGCTCTTCTTCTCGCTGCCGGCGATGACAAATTCGAAGGAGGCCAGCAGGTCCTCCTGATTGACAAAGCGGCGGCCCATACGCACCGCACGCAGGGCGGCCTCATTGGCAAGATTTGCAAGGTCTGCGCCCACACAGCCGGCGGTGGCAAGGGCGATCTTCTTCAGATCCACGTCCTCAGCCAGCTTGATCTTGCGGGTGTGCACCTGCAGGGTGGCAAGGCGTCCGGCCAGATTGGGCCGGTCGATGGTAATGCGACGGTCGAAGCGGCCGGGCCGCAGCAGCGCGCTGTCCAGCACCTCGGGTCGGTTGGTGGCAGCCAGTACGATGACACCCTTGGTGGGGTCAAAGCCGTCCAGCTCGGCCAGCAGCTGGTTCAGGGTCTGCTCCCGCTCGTCGTTGCCGCCCATGCGGTTGTCGCGGGATTTACCGATGGTGTCGATCTCATCAATGAAGATGATACAGGGAGCCATCTTGGCCGCCTCTTTAAACAGATCACGCACGCGGCTGGCACCCACA
>JAZOBP010000144.1:0-2475 GCA_045596065.1 Lawsonibacter sp.
TCACCCCGTTTACCACCACGATAAGCAGAATGATCCCAGCGTCCAGCCAGTCCCGTCCCCGGCTTGCAAGGACGGAGAGGACTGCCGCTGCCAAGTCGGATCGTAGCCATGTCGTTCTGTGAGCCAAGGAGTTGGCTAAGACATTTGTCTTCCTAAGACCGCTTGGCCTCCGACTTTCACCCCGTTTACCACCACGATAAGCAGAATGATCCCAGCGTCCAGCCAGTCCCGTCCCCGGCTTGCAAGGACGGAGAGGACTGCCGCTGCCAGCAGTACCAGGATCATGGGGTCTTTCATCTGCTCCAGCACCCGGGCGAGCAGGCTGCGCTTTGGGGGCCGGGTCAGCTCGTTGCGTCCCCACCGCTCCAGTCTGTTCTGTGCCTGCGGGACGCTCAGCCCCTCCGGCCTGCTGTCCAGTTCTTTCATGACCCACCGGACATCTCCTGTGTGCCAGCGTTCCATGGCCTCACTTCCTTTCCTCACCACTATATGCAGCATGTCCCCTTCCCTTGCCTGTAAAACGCAAAAAAGCAAGGCCCGGAATCGGGCGGTGCTTTCTGTCTATATCAGGATGCGGAAGCCGACACGCTGGCATCTGCAGCGGATGCGTCCTCAGCAGAGACGTCGGGCTGAGGCTCCTCCACCAGTTCGCTGTGTTCTGCCACATAGGCCATAGCCTTGTTGTACATGTCACGGGGTTTCATGGTCTTGCCGGTCTCATTGAGCTGAATGTCCAGACCCTCGAGCCATTCGGTCATCTTTTCATTCATACCGGCAAGGGCAAACTTTTCGGCGGCCGCTTCCATGTCCACCGTCAGAGGCAGACGCAGGATGATGTGGTAGCCGCTGACACCCTCTACGATACCGCTCATCTCGCCTTCCTTCAGGGCCTTGGCGGCCTCGTCAAAGGCGGGGTCCAGACTGGCGGTATCCTCGTCGCTGAAGGTATAGCCGTCGGGGTTGGTGGCAAGGCCGGGGTCCTCGCTGTACTCACGCATGAGCTTGTCGAAGTCACCCAGCAGATCCGGGCTGTTGCTCAGCTGATCCCACAGCAGCTGGGCCTGCTCCTTCTTCTGGGCAGCGGTGGCCTCGTCCAGAGGAGCACGGGTGGTGGTGTCCACGGTGGCAAGAAGAATGTGCTTAACGGTGTATGCGTGGTTGGCCTCCAGATCGGCCTTGACCTGCTCGGCGGTGGGGTAGCCCTCGGCATCCTCACCAAAAAACTTCTTGGCAAGGCCCATATAAAGGGGGTCGCTCTCCATGCTCCTGCGCATGACATTGGGCGTCATGAAAAACAGATTCATGTACTCGTCCAGAGTCTTTCCGGCCTCGTCGGCAAGAGACTGGATCTGAGCCATCTGCTCATCCACAATAGCCTTGTCCGCCGCCGTCAGCTCAACGCCCTCCTTGTCTGCGTAGTAGCGAACCAAGCTGTGGAAGGCGGCCTCGTCCAGCGCATACTGGAGGATATACTCCTCCATGGACATGGTGTCGGTGGCGGCCATCTGCCACATGGACTCGGAGTCCATGCCGAACATGGCGGCGTACTCCATGTTCTGCTGGGCGTATGCCAGAGTAAGCACCAGCAGCTCCTCGGCGTTGATCTCGACATGTTCGGCTGTGGCGACCACGGTGGTGCCGGGGATGCCCAGCAGCTCGTTGGCAAAGTCAAATGCAGGAGCCTTCTTGCTGCATCCGGCCAGTGCGGACAGGGACAGAATGACGGCAAGGGCCAGCGCGATGATCTTGTTGGTATGTCTCATAGTATTGTTTCCTTTCTGCGTTTGCATTTGGGATATGGAACAGTATAGCGCAAATTTATCTGTTTGGCTATAGCTTTATGCAGTTTCCTCCTGCCGGACGTAGTCCTCCACCAGGGTCTGGGCGGCTTTGAGCACGTCCTCGCCCTTACGCAGATGCAGGGACAGGTAGGGCTTTTCTCCGGCGGAAAAGAGCAGCCGGCCCTTGTAGCGGGTCTGGGCACACAGCTCTCCGATCCGCAGCAGATCAAACTGGGGCACGGTAAAGAGCAGGCAGCCGTTTTTCTGGCTGATGTCGGTGATGCCGCCGGCTGCGGCTGCGGCACGCATAAGGGCCACACTGATGAGGTTGTTCACCGGTCTGGGCGGCTCGCCGTAGCGGTCGATAAGCTCATCCACCAGATCGTCGGCCTCCTCCTCGCTGCGGATGCGGGCAATGCGCCGATAGAGATCCATGCGCTGCTCCGAAGAGGGCACGTAGCGGTCGGGAATATTGGCGGACACGGCCAGATCGGCGGCACATTCCGTACGGATCTGGGCACTTTGCCCCTGTTCGGTAAGCACCGCCTCCTCCAGCAGCTTCAGGTACATATCGTAGCCTACACTGAGCAGGAAGCCCGACTGCTCCGGGCCCAGCACATTGCCGGCCCCCCGGATCTCCAGATCCCGCATGGCGATCTTGAAGCCCGAGCCAAACTCGGCAAACTCCCGCACC
>JAZOBP010000145.1:0-6187 GCA_045596065.1 Lawsonibacter sp.
GCCGGTGTGCCCGGTGAGCCCTTCAGCGAGTTTGGCCGTGAGGTACGGGAGCAGTCCAAATTCCCCATCACCTGCACCTGCTGCCTGACCAACGGCTCTCTGGGCTATTTTGCCAACCGGCCCGCCATCGAGGAGGGCGGCTACGATACGGTCAACGGCAAGTTCGTCCCCGGCGCCTTTGAGACCCTGCGGGATACGGCTATCGAGATGCTGAACGGTCTGTAAGATACGCATGGCTGTGAGATCGTCAACAGGCTCGGCGGACGTGCCGGAAAAGACCCGGGCTGACCGGGATTGTCAGCAGTAAAGACACTACACACAGAAAAAGCGTGCTGCAGGTAACCTGCAGCCTTCTTTTTTTGTAAAAAGTCTGCTATTTTTGCTTCGAAATAGTGTAACGGATGCGATTAGTTATGGTCGTCTGCCCAATTAATAAATATAATGTATGTGTATGCTGTATAATTGGCTTTTCTGATAGTCTCTGCGAAGAAACAAGAAACGACAGGAGGATATGCACGATGAAACGAACCAAGTTCCTGGCAGTACTTTTGAGTGCTGTTTTGGTGCTGGGGATGATCCCTGCCACCAGTGCAGCCGGTGAAAGCGATCTGCGTCAGGCTGTGGCCAATCACACCTTAGCTGTGTCTAAGGTGGAGTGGAAGCTGGCCGCACGCATCGCCCGTCTGAACCACCCGGTGGCCAAGACGGACGCCATGCATGAGGTCGGCGTACTGCCCACCACGTACTTTGAGTACACCCGTTCCCATGTAGCCAATCTGGGCGTGGTCATGGAGAACACCTCCGCTTCCTACGAGCGGTTCTGCAGCCAGATCGTGAACGGCACCATCCCTGCCGACCCCGAATCTACCTATTACGGCATGAATGCCGACGCCTTTTTGGTGGACGTGGTGTCCCGTGTGAGCACCGTGCCCATCACCGGCGTTAAGCAGGCCATGACCTCCGGTGCTCTGGTGCCGTTGGTGGAGGGCGTAAAATTTGACGCATCCAGCTCTGCCGACGCCATGAAGGGTGTGAACACGGGCAGCCTGTCTCCCGCCTCCGGCGACCTGAACATTGGCGACATTTTTATCGCCTGGGATGACAACGCCAAGGCTGCCGAGGCTCCCAAGCTCAGCGTGATGGTGGTCACCGACGTGGACGTGATGGGTTACGTCACCGTTACTTACCCCGCCTTTGAGCAGCCCACCTACTACTTTACCTGTGACCGATGCGGCACCAAGTCCACCGAGGGCCCCACCTCGGCCATTCTGACAAAGCACATCGTGTCCACCGCCAGCAAGTTTACCTCCTTTGCCGCCCACAAGAGCGTGGATCCGGCCAGCAACTGCCCCGGCACCTTCGTTTCTGACGGCGCCTCCACCTGGCACACCAGCCGTGTCACGCTGGATCAGCTGTTCAGCACCGAGGCACGCATTGCCGGCGGCGGTCTGTGCTATGTCCCCTTCACCATTGCCGCCTACGACGCCGGCAAGGTGGCCGACCCCGAGGTCAAGGTGACCACCGATGCCACCGCAGCCAACGTCATGGCCGGCTTTGAGGCCCACATCGACTCCAACTACCGCATCGTTCGTGTGGACGCCGTGCTCAGCCAGCCCGGCCGGTCCGACAAGGTCTTTACCAACTATACCCAGTGGACGGACTGGAGCTATGACTACCAAAACGACGCCCTCGATCTGGCCCTGAGCGAAAGCGATGCCGGCCAGTACACCCTCAAGCTCAACGTCCATACCGGCCCCTTGACCGACCCGGACAAGCTGTCCGCCCCTGTGGTGGAGGCATATACTCTGGACATGGCCCTTAAGGAGCCCAGCATGGCCCTGACCGCCAGTGCGGCCAGCGTCAACCAGGGCGAGCTGGTCTACATCAGTGTGGACGCTCTGGAGGACGGCATCTCCAAGGCCGAGCTGACCGTGAAGTATGACGCCGACCTCTTCCAACCGGACGAGGCGGCCTTTGCACAGGACAACAGCAATGCCACCCTTGAGTGCAGGGACGGCGGCCAGCTTAGCGTGCGCTACAACGGCAAGGCGGTCAGCACAGGCAGCGCCCTGATGCGCATTCCCTTCCGGGCCAAGCGTACCGGCGACGTGTCTGTGGCGGCCAAGGACACCCAGCCCTTTGTGGCAGGTGAGGCTCGGATCGCCAAAAACGGCGCATCCCAGATGGAGCCCGTGCGTGCCGGCGGCGAGCAGCTGTATGTGGGTCTTGGCCTGAACGCCGTGATCTACACCGACTACGCCGCAGGTAAGGATCTGCTGCTGATCCCCATCGAGGGCCAGGTGGCGGACGTGACCTACGGCGGCCAGAAGCTCACCGATGTGTCCAGAGCCAACTATATCATCGACGGTATGGACTTTACCGCCGTGTACGCCATAGTGGGCGACAGCTTTGATGTGTCCAGAGTGACCATCGTCCCCAAGACCTCCGGCTCCGCCGCTGTGCGGCCCGGCCTGCTGTACTACAACGGCGACATCAACGACTGCGGCGTGACGGACATCCGTGATGTTCAGACCATCGCCGACATCATCAACGGCAAGCTGCCCCTGGAGGGCAATATGGTCGGCTGGCTGCGGGCGGATATGGACCGCAGCGGCAAGCTCGACATCAACGACGTAAAGGCGCTCATGGCGCAGATCAAGGGTTAAGGGGGTGTGTCAGCAATGAAGAAAACCAAACTGTTTGCCCGGCTGACCGCCGGCCTGCTGGCCCTCGTGATGGCCGTCCCCGCTGTGGCCTACGCCGCAGAAGGCAAGACCGCCTCTGCGATCCAGTCCGAGACCCTCTACCACTGGAAGGCCAGCAGCAATGCGGGCGAAAATCTGGAGCATTTTAAGGACAACCTGCTCCAGACCACCAATCTGTCCACCACCCACTGGGCCGGCGACCTGACGGTGAACACCGCCGACGGCCCCAAAGAGTATACCGAGTACCGGATGATCAACACCCCCAACAAGACCTATGGCCTTCCCTACGAGGGCTATGGCAGCGCCGTCAGCAACACCAAGTCCACCGAGAGCCTGAAGCTTGAGATCCGTGACTTGCCTGTCGTGCGCACGCAGGACTACGGTGCGGTCAACCTCAGCTTCGTCTACTCCTACACCCCCGGCCGCACGGACATCCCCGTGTTCATGCTGGATAAGCTGAAGGTTGAGGTGTCCATCGACGGCAAGACCTGGGTGGAAGGCTCCGTGGGCATGCGCAGCTGGACGCTCATCGGCAATACCAAGGACCCTCAGGGCCGTGATCTGTACCTCATCCGCATCGAGACCAACGATCTGCTGGACATCGAGGGTCTGCTCCCCGGCGACCGCATCCGCGGCGTGCGCATGAAGCCCTTTGGCGACTACTACTACACCTTCGGCTCCTTCGGCATGTGTGAGCTGACCGTCACCGGCTGGCCCACCGAGGCGGCCTTCGAGACCGCCGTGCCCGACGAGCGCAACGACCTGCTGGACATCGGCGAGGAGAAGATGCGCCAGATCGTGGCTGAGCACGCCAAGATGTTCGCCTCCGTACCCTGGGTATCCGACGGTACCATCTACACCGACTACCAGTCCGTAGCCTCCGACAAGCGCAAGTTCCTGATCTACGGCAAGGGTGTACTCCACCACGGCCTTGTGTATGACCGTGCCCTGAAGATCGGCTACGAGATGTTCACCGACCAGATCAAGGACGGCAAGTACATCGGCGGCACCATCAGCGGCGATGCGTGGGGCGCAGACTGCTACTCCTATGTGTACGACTGTATTTCCCGTATCTCCCGTGAGTACAGCTTCGTTATCTGGCAGACCCAGTCGGCCAACTCTCTGAAGCTTATGGACTCCATCAAGCATGACGAGAGCCCCACCTTTACCAACATCGACATTCTCCCCTACAACACCGAGCAGGAGATGTACGAGGGCTACGCCCAGCTGGATCAGGGCGATGTGATCACCCACTTTACCACCGCCGGTGCCGTCCACATCCGTATTACCGGCCACCCGGCCACCGTGGTGCGCAACCCCGACGGCACCATCGACCCGGACAAGAGCTATGTGCAATGCTACGAGCAGACGGGCGGTATGCGCTACTACTTCCGCCTGCCCGACGGCTCTGTGATGTTTGAGTACTACCTGGACGAGGGTCGCATGCCCGAGGCTCTGCAGGAGTATCAGGCCGCCCATCCCGAGCAGGAGTTTATGTACTGCACCTCCACCTACATCGACGAGAAGTACACCTTTAAAGAGCTGCTGGGCACCAACTACGTGCCTTTGACCCTGCGTGAGTACGAGACCGGCAAGGTTGAGGACATTGACGTGCAGATGCTGCTGCAGCCCAAGGACTTCAAGGACATCACCAACGGCTTCCGTGCCGTGGTCATGACCGACCATCACGTCATTAAGCTCAATGTAAAGCTTGTGGACAAGAACACCGGCCGGGTGCTCTACGAGGGTCAGATGGACTCCAACAACGCCTACGCCGGCAATCCTCCCCACATCCGCAACTACGCATGGAACTACACCGACAACGGCCAGCTGGACGCCAAGCTCGCCAGCCTGCCCAACGGTGATTACACCATTGAAGTGGCCGTGCAGGCCGGCCCCGTCACCGAGGTCCGGGGTCTGAAGCCCTGGCACAGCCAGAACTACGACTTTACCGTCACCGGCAGTCAGCAGCCTGCTGCCCCCTCCGCAGCCCTGACCCTCTCCGCCCAGTCCGTGGCCGCCGGCCAGACGCTGGAGGTGCAGGTCAGCGCCGACACCGCCTTTAAGGCGGCCGACGTAGAGGTGGCCTACGATGCCGACAAGCTGACCTTTGTGGGCGGCAGCGTCACCGCCAGCTGCCTGCTGAACAGCGTGGATGCCAAGAACGGCGTGGTGCGCATCATGGCCGTGGACGCCGGGGCCAACAAGGGCGAGCTTGCAAAGCTCACCTTTACTGCCAAGTCGGCTGCCGGTGCTGACGCCGTAAGTGTCAAGAGTGCCGTCATCGAGCCCGGAGAGGGCGGCGGCAGCCAGAGCACTCACACCTGTCCCGCCGCTGCCATGACGGACGTGTTGGACAACGCCTGGTACCACACCGCTGTGGACTATGCGCTGACCAACGGTCTCATGAGCGGCTACAATGCCACCACCTTCGGCCCCAACGACACCCTCAGCCGTGCCATGGTGGTGCAGGTCCTCTACAACAAGGAGGGCAAGCCCGCCCTTACCGCCGGCCACAGCTTCCCCGATGTGAAGGCCGGCGACTGGTTCAACAACGCCGTGGCCTGGGGCTCCGAGAAGGGCGTGGTCAGCGGTTTTGGCGACGGCAAGTTCCGTCCCACCGACGCCGTTACTCTGGAGCAGGTGGCGGTCATCCTGCACAACTACTCCGGCAAGCCCGCCGCCCCCGGCGAGCCCACCGGTGTTGGCAATTACGACGACTGGGCCAAGCAGGCCCTGAGCTGGGCCGTGGAGCAGGGCATCCTGAAGGACGTCCCCTTCACCAACGCCACTGAGAACGCCACACGAGCCCAGACCGCTCAGATGCTGATGAACTATCTGAGCAAGTAACTACGCTTTCTTCCATTTCCCTTCCCTTGTGGTGTGGGTTTTGCCTCAACCCACCCGCTGCCGGGGGGCTGCCTCGCTGGGAGGCACCCCCGGCTTCCTGAAATTGCATACGCAATAGCCCCCTGCGGGTTGAGCGGCCACCGAAGATGACGGAGAAGGCCGTTCGTCAACGGCTATGCAGCCCTTACACAGGGGACCTGACAATGCGAATCAATAAAATTCACATAAACTAAGGAGGAACAAACATGAGCAAGCTGAAAAAAGCTCTGAGCCTGCTGCTGGCCGCAGCTATGGTACTGGGCATGATGCTCGTTCCCACGGGTGCTGCAAGCACCTTTGCCGACGAGGATCAAATCACCTACACCGAAGAGGTTGCCATCACCGCCGGTCTGGGCCTGTTTGCAGGTGCGGACGGCAAATTCATGCCTAAGGACACGGTGACCCGTGCCCAGATGGCTACCATCATCATCAAAATGCTCCACGGCGCCGACGCCAACGCCGACGGCTTCAAGGGCGTCAGCGGCGGCTTCACCGACACCGCCAGGTTTGAGGGCGGCTGGGCCGAGGGCTACATCAACTGGTGCGCCAGCCTTGGCATCGTCAAGGGCTACGGCGACGGCACCTTCAAGCCC
>JAZOBP010000146.1:0-2631 GCA_045596065.1 Lawsonibacter sp.
TGGAGGAGAACTCCATAAACTCCAGATCAATGCCGAGCTTGTTTTCCAGATAGTGGGTCATGTAGTTGTCGTTGATGTCGGTGCAGTTGGGGGACATGGGCAGGCCGATGAGCAGCTTGCCGTCGCCGGTATCCGCAGGGGTCTTGCTCTCGTCGCCGCCCTTGCCGCAGGCAGCAAGGCTCAGGGCCATGGTCAGAGCCAGCAGCAGGCTGATGAGTTTTTTGGTCATTGTTTGATTCCTCCATTTTCTAAGTTTTATTTCAGGGGCGGCCTCGCCCCATTGGGCACGCTTGGGGGTCAGATCAGGAATCCCTCTTCCCGCAGGATGTTCTGCACACGGGCGATGTTTACATTGCGCAGGAGCGCACCGCTCTTATGCGCCACACTCACCGCAGCGCCGGCGGCCTGACCCAGCTCGGCACAGAAGGGCATGATGCGGTAGGAGGCCTGAGCCTCGTGAGTGGAGGAGATGCAGCGACCTGCCACCAGCAGGTTGTCGCAGTCCTTGGGCACCAGACAGCGGTAAGGGATCTGGTACCACTGTCCGTCACCGAAGTAGTAGTGGTCCGTACCGGCACCCTCGGGGTTATGGATGTCGATGTCGTAGTTGGCCACGGCAATGGCATCGTCGAAGCGGGCCAGGGACTTCAGATCGTCCACGGTGAGAGTGTACTCACCCTCCACCATGCGGCTTTCACGGATGCCGATCTGCAGGGCGGTGGACAGCACATGAGCCCTCTCAAAGCCGGGAATGTTGCTCTTGAGGAAGCTGAGCATCTCGTAGACCTGCTCACGGGCCTCCAGCTCGGCACGGGTGACGTCAAAGGGGTTGGTGGGGTCGAGCTTGACCACACGGGTGGTGTTGAAGTGCAGGATGTCGTCGTACAGGGTGGAGAAGCTAAGTACATTTTCACGGGGATTTTTGATCTTGCCGTCCCGCTGGAACTGCTGGTACAGGGGGTTGATGCTGGGCTTGTTGGCAAGGAAGGTCTCCCGATCCACACCGTGGACACGGAAGCACAGAGTCATGGGCTGGCAGAGGTTATCCTCCTCACGGCCCAGCTGATAGCGGCAGCCGGCCAGCACAGACAGCTCGGCATCGCCGGTGGCATCTACAAAGTAGTCGGCGGACAGCTCCAGCATACGGGACTTGCCCCAGACCTTGATGGTGCGGATGGTGTTCTCCTCCATACCGGCCTCCACCACATTGGCGTTGAGCAGCAGCTCTACGCCGTACTCACGGCACATACGCATGAGCACCAGCTTGAGGACCTCCTCGTCGAAGGTCTTGAGGTTGTCGTGCAGGCCGCCCATGAGTTTCATACGGCGGGTGATCTCCATAAAAAGGCTGCCGGCAAGGAACTGGGTCTCCCCTGTTTCAGGGTCCTTGGTCCAGTAGTTCATAAAAGGAATGACCAGACAGTTGGATGCCGCACCGCCCAGACAGTTGTTTTTGTCGATGAGCAGGGTCTTTAGGCCCTTCTCCGAGGCCTCAAGCGCCGCACAGGTTCCGGCAAAGCCGCCGCCTACCACGATGAGGTCGTATTTGTTGTTCATAAAAGCTTCCTCCGATCTCTTCTGCCCTTGCAGCGCAAGGACAAAAATGGATATAAACTGCATAGTTACTTCATTGCAATTCTATTTTAGACGACCTACACAAATTTTTCTATAACTCTTGAAACATAGACTTGCACAAAAGATACTTAAGTGTTATATTTTTAAAAAAATAAATTAATCGGGTGACTCTATGGAACACGTTTCTTTGTGCGAATTGATCAACGCTTTGGAGTTTGGAACCAGGCTGCATATCTCCGTGGTTTTCCTTGACAACTATGGCAACGAGATGACCCGACTGCCCTTCCCCCAGAAGATCCACTCCTCCCCTGTATGCAACCATGTCAAGGCTCAGGGACGGCTACCGGCGTGTTTTCGCTGCCGCAACACCGTGCTGAAGATGGTTCGCACCCACAAGCGGGCCTTTGGCGGGCTGTGCGTCATGGGCGTGTATGAATACTGTCAGCCCGTTATCCTCAACGATACCGCGGTGGCGGTGGTCTTTGTGGGCAACATCCACACCGGTCAGCCCGGACAGACAGAACGGCTGCGGGCCAATGTGGATGACTCCCTCTACGACACCATGCAGGATGGGTACACCCCGGAGCAGTGCAGACAGACGGCGGGCATCGTGGCCAGCTACACTTTGTTTTTGCTGGAGCGATACGGCAGCACGGAAAAACACTCCTTCGACCCCCTATTGGACAATATCAAGACCTATCTGGACGAGAATATGTCCTACGACTTTTCCATGGCTGAGCTGAGCGAAATATTCAACTACGATGAAAAATATCTGGGCCGACTGTTCAAGTCCCGCACCGGCCAGACCATCAAGGAATACTGCAACACACAAAAGACCGTAAAGGCCAAAAAGCTGCTGGCCGATCCTGCCATCAGCATCTCCGACGTGGCGGCACAGTCAGGCTACAACAATGTCACCTATTTTGACCGCATCTTCAAACGCATCACCGGCCTGTCCCCCACTCAGTACCGCAGCAAAAAGCTTTCGGGTGGTCAATAAGCAAAAAAGTCATGCAGCCGCAACGGTGCAGGGCTCCTTTGTTTTCTATTAAGATG
>JAZOBP010000147.1:0-5602 GCA_045596065.1 Lawsonibacter sp.
TCCTCAACGCCCTCAAGGTGGACGCCGGCGAGGGTGAGTGGCCCCATACCGTTATGGCCAAGGCAGAAGAGCTGGACATGTTCGATGACCTGCTCACCAAGCCCGCCAATGATAAGGCCCTGTCCCGTGAGGAGCTGGCCGTTATGTCTCTGGTGGGTCTGGAGTACAGCCCCGACGGCAAGCAGGGCTACAAGTACAAGGATGTCGTCTATGACAGCTACATGGACGCCTACATGGTAGCCGGAGATGACGCCGAGAACATCGATGTCTACAACGGCGAGAGCCTGGCCGGCAAGGTCTTTGAGATGCAGATCTTTGATGGCTACATCGTGGCCAACGAGGCCACCGATCCTGAACTGGCCGGCGTGACCACCGTGCGCAAGCAGGTGGACGGGGTCGAGGCAGTCAAGGACTTTTACATTGCCACCGCTCTGGAGCACATTGGTCACTATGTGGAGGTCTACTATTCCGAGCCCTACACCAGCGAGCGTGAGCCCGGCCTGACCTACACCATCTACGATGAGACCCAGGTCTTTACCGTGGACGAGGCCATCACCACCGCCAAGGAGTACAAGGCTGTCTTTGGCAAAAGCTATAAGCCTGCTGCCAAGGTCGCCCTGTTCGGTGACAACTATGTGGTGAATAACATTGCTGCCACTACGCTCGACGGTTACAAGGAGGGCACCACCGCCAAGAAAGGCACCTACTTTGTCAACGACGGTATTGTGGTCGCTTACATGGCACCTGTGACTGCAGTCGCCACCAGGGTTACATCCGTCAACACATACGAGGGCAATGAGACCATTGTTCTTAAGGATATTACCCTCCCCATCTCCAACTCCGAGGACGATGACCGCATCGTGGAGTACAAGGGCATTGCCAAGGACGACTACGTTACCTACACCAAGGTGGGTGCAGAGGGTAGAGAGATCTATGTCCTGTCCCAGGCCAAGCCTGTCACCGGTACGGTGACCAAGATCTCCACCAATGACGACGGCGATAAGGTAGTCACCCTCAACGGCCAGCAGTATGTCGCTTTCTCCGGTGACAACAAGCTCGGTCAGAGTAAGGACGAAGTGCCGTCCGACTTTGCCGCCACCTACACTTTCTATATTACCGCCGACAACAAGTATGTGTTCTGGGAGAAGAGCGACGGTGCAGTTGACCTGACCAACACCGTGTTCGTTCTGGGCACCAGAGCGATCGTGGAGACCGACAGCTACGGCAAGCGTGTGCTCAAGACCTATGCCCGCGGCGTGGATATGGACGGCAAGGAGGTCATGCTCCCCGTCCGTGTGCAGAGCGGCACCAAGAGCGGCGACACCTTCACCCCTGACGGTGTCATCGATGTCTATCACGGTGTTTCCGAGGGCGCTGCCTATGCCGCCTTCACCGACAAGCGCTTCTACGGCATTGAGCTGTCCAAGGACAAGGAGGCCAAGAAGGAAGGCCTGTATGAGCTGACCGCCATTGCCTCCGCCTACAACAAGGAAACCGCTCCCATCTATCAGGGCAACACCACCGCTCCCGGCAGCTATACCATCTCGGACACGGATATCGATGTCAATGGTAAGATCAGCTACAAGCAGACCACTTCTCTCTACCTTACCATGGAGGGCTCCGTTGATCAGGACGAGCCTCTCACCGCCACGGTGAAGAAGGGCTCCCGCACGGCCATCACCAATCAGTCTGGCCAGAAGGTGGAGGAGTTCTTCGTTCTCAGCCGCAGCACCGAGAATGCCCAGATGATCGAGGTCATGCTGGTCCTGCTGAACCAGGATGTGCTGGCGATCGCAGAGGGCCAGGGTGTTTACATCTCTGAAAACTGGCGCGACACCGAGGGCCGCGGTGTGGCCGGCTACACCTACGAGGTGTATGACTACGCTGCCGGTACCCCCAAGTCCATCCTGCTGGGCAAGCAGCTGAGTGACTATGACGCGTTTACCGGAGCGGGCTTCTATAAGATCATCCCCGTAGAGGGTGAGGAGTACATGGACATCTACAACAAGGTGCCCGGTACGGCCAGCCCTGCGGACGATCTGGAGAATACATCGACGCGCAACAAGGACGGCTTTGCCAACGAACACTTCTTCTATGACCAGATCGTGGCCGAGATCGTCAACAATAAGCTGACCACCGTCGAGCTGACCAACTTTGGTGGTAGCAGTGTCGGCAATGAGGTGATCAAGCGTCAGGGCAAGCCCTCCGGCGCCATCGTGGTGGACCTGCGCACCGAGGAGGACATCACGGCCCACGGCGTGGGTAAGATCACCTCTCTGGACCGCGTGCTCGAGCTTACCAGTCAGGATCCCGAGATGGTCATTCCTCTTGATATCTGCTACAGCACGGCCAACAGCGCGGTGCTCACCGTCTTTGTCAAGGATCTGTACTACTCTACCGCTGCCCAGGGCATTAGCATGACCGGCACCAGCGCCCTCAACGGCCGTCTGCTGGCCGATGGCTGCGTGGTGGAGAACCTAACTGCTGCGAATATTGACACCACCAGCGTTGCAACGGCCTTTGCCGACCTTGATCTGCTGCTCCACCCGGAGGATCCGGAGGAGGGTTACCCTGCCGACTTCCCCTGGACGATCACGCTGGAGTATGAGATGGTCGGCGGCAAGATCACCCGCATTGTTGCCGCCAAGGCCACCGAGCCCGGCGAGATCTTCCGTGACAACTTCGACCGATACGCGGCCGGCGGGTTTGACCGCAACGAGATCGCCAAGGCTGGCGGCTACGTCGGCATCAACGGCAACACCCAGGAAGGTGTGGCGGCTGCCGCTGAGATGGTATCCGAGGGCGGAGGCAAGTATCTGGACATCGACAGCGGCCGTTGGTATCTGAAGTTTGGCAACATTGGCTCCGAGGCCTATACCTTCGAGTTTGATTTCCGCCGTCCCGACGGCGGGATGCTCGGCGATCTGGGCGTGTGGCTGGGCTACATCAACGGTACTTCCAGTGGCAACGATAACCTGCGTCTGTTCATCGAGAAACAGACTAACCGTATCTACATCTATGACTATAATGGTAAGGACTCCCATCGCTACCTGAAGGATGACGGAAGCTTCGGCGCGGACAAGGCGGATGTGGCTGATGCCGTTGTTGTGGGCGTTAACGAGTGGTGGCACCTGAAGGTGCTCGTGGATCCTACTTCCGGCGATGTCACCGTCAGCGTCAATGAGCGCGGTAGCGACAAGGCCTATACCGCAACCACGAACTTCGGCCCGATCAGCAACGGCTCGCAGACCGTGTGCATCGATGCCATCCCCACTTCGAAAATTGGCAGCGGCGAGCAGCATATCGACAACATCGTCTACATGAAGGCGCGCAACCACAAGTATCCTGTTGATGTGGATCCCGCCATCGTGAACGGCACTGTGACCACCGATATGGACGAGGCCGGAACAGGCACTGTGGTCACGGTGGACGTTACTCCTAACCCCATGTGTGCGACCACAGGGGTCACCGTGACCAACCGTAATGGCTCTGAACTGTCTGTGGAAAAAGTTGCTGAAAACAAGTACACCTTCGTCATGGGTGAGCATCCCGTCACCGTCAGCGCTGCATTTGAGCAGAGCTATGCGATCAACCTGACCCAGCCCCCCGAGACCGGCGCCGCTATCGCTGCAGTCGAGTCCGCTGCAGAGGGGGCTACCGTCACCGTGACTGCGACTCTGCCCACCACCGGCTTCTGGAAGCTGGGCACCGTCACCGTCACCACGGCCGGCGGCACTGTGGACGCTGAGATCACCGGCAAGACTACGGCCACCTTCACCATGCCCGCCGAGGCGGTCACCGTGTCTGTGACCTTTGCGGATGACAGTGTCCTCTTTGCGGATGACTTTGAGAGTTATGACGTTGGAAAGTTTAACACCACCAAGGCTAAGAATGAAAAGGGCTATACGAACCTCACCCCTGGCGCTACGGGCGGGGTTACTGCTACAGCGGATGATGCCACCATTGCCACTGAGAGCGGCAACAAATACTTCAATTTTGCCGAGGGACGTTATTATCTTACCTATACTAAGAATTCCATTTTTAATACCCCGTTTACCTATGAAATGGATGTTAGACGTCCTCTGAGTTCCACAAATGCCGTTGTTGGTAACACTGTTTTGAGAGTTGGCGTTGACAGCGCCACCGGTCGGGAACTGCGTCTATACATTCAGAGCGGCACAAATAAAATTTACCTTAAGTATGAGACAGCAACGGGCAACACCGCTGCAAAGGGTTTTTACCTTGTGTCGGACAGCACCACTATGAGCGCTACTGACAAGAACGCTGTGGTCGTGGACTCCAACGAGTGGTGGCATATCGAGGTCAATGTCAATCCCACCGCCGGGACCGTGACTGTCAGTGCGGGCAAAAAGGGAGGAAGCATGCATACCGGCACTCATGTCGTTGGTGCCCCCCTTACCTACAAGAATGGTAGTTCTCTATTCCTGGATTTACAGGCTTCTGTTTCGAATGTTAGCGCTGTACAGCATATCGACAACATCAAGATCACCAAGGTGTGGGCCGACTGACACATTGTAAACCATTTCTTTCCCTTTCATAGTGGACCGTATTATCTCATGCGGTCAGTTGGGCCGGGGGCCGTCCATTTGGACGGCCCCCGGTTTTCGTTTGCCCCTTTGCAGACCGGGGAAAATGTGGTAAAGTAGAGGGGCAACCTAACCCGAAATGAGGGATTCCCATGCCCAACATCATTGAGATAACCGATTTTCACGCCCCGGAGCTAGATGTGTATGCCCGGCTCACCGAAGCCCAGCTGCTCAACCGCTTTGACCCCAAGAACGCCATGTTCATTGCCGAGAGCCCCAAGGTCATTGAGCGTGCCTTGGACGGGGGCTGTGTGCCTGTGTCCCTGCTGATGGAGCATAAGCACATCGAGGGGCAGGCAGCCGAGGTTATCCGCCGGTGTGGAGACGTGCCGGTATTTACGGCGGAATTTGACATCCTTACCCAGCTCACCGGCTTCAAGCTGACCCGTGGTGTGCTGTGCGCCATGCGCCGGCCTGCCCAGCCCACGGTGGAGCAGGTGTGCGCCGGGGCACGGCGCATTGCCGTGCTGGAGGACATTATGAACCCCACCAATGTAGGTGCCATCTTCCGCTCCGCCGCCGCCCTCAATGTGGACGGCGTGCTCCTCACCCCCGGCTGCAGCGACCCTCTCTACCGCCGCTCCGCACGGGTGAGCATGGGTACGGTGTTCCAGATCCCATGGGCCTATCTGGGGGACGATGTGTCCCAGTGGCCCGACCCCGGTCTGGACATCCTGCGCCGACAGGGCTTTAAGACGGCGGCTATGGCCCTGAGTGACGACTCGGTGCCTGTGGATGACCCAAAGCTCATGGCGGAGGACAAACTTGCCATCGTGCTGGGCACCGAGGGGGACGGTCTTGCCCCGGCTACCATCGCCCGGTGCGACTACACCGTGCGCATCCCGATGTCCCATATGGTGGACTCCCTCAACGTGGCGGCAGCCAGCGCTGTGGCTTTTTGGCAGCTGCGTGTGTAAAAGGGTGGAAAAACAGCAGCAAGTGTGGTATTATGAGCAGAGCCATGGCCTCCCTCTGACGAGGGAGGTGGATTTGCC
>JAZOBP010000148.1:0-8177 GCA_045596065.1 Lawsonibacter sp.
CCCACATGAGGGTGATGCCCTTTTCGGACAGAGAGCCTTTCAGCTCATCCAGCATGAGCACGGCGATGCGGCGGAAGTCGGCCTCGGTGAGCTGGTTGAAGTAAACGATCTCGTCCACACGGTTGATAAACTCGGGGCGCAAAAAGTCCTGCAGAGCCTTCATGGCACGCTCCTTGCCCTGCTCGTTGGCGGTGCGGCCAAAGCCCACGCTGCCGGACTTGGTGTTGCTGCCGGCGTTAGTGGTCATGACGATGACGGTGTTTTCAAAGTTGACGGTGCGGCCCTGAGCGTCGGTGATGCGGCCGTCGTCCAGAATTTGCAGCAGGATGTTCAGCACGTCCGGGTGGGCCTTTTCGATCTCGTCAAAGAGCACCACGCAGTAGGGCTTGCGGCGTACCTTTTCGGGCAGCTGACCGGCCTCATCGTAGCCCACATAGCCCGGAGGAGAGCCGATGATGCGGGAAACGGCGTGCTTTTCCATAAACTCGGACATATCGAGGCGAATGAGAGCCTCGGGGGTGTTGAACAGGTCGGCGGCCAGCTGCTTGACCAGCTCCGTCTTGCCCACGCCGGTGGAGCCCACAAAGATGAAGGACACGGGCTTGCGCTTGGGGCTGATGCCCACACGGCCGCGGCGCACAGCGGAGGCAACGGAGGCGATGGCCTCATCCTGACCCATGATGTGCTGTTTCAGGCGCTCCTCCAGCTTGGCAAGCCGCTCATACTCCTGCTCGCAGATCTGGCTGGCCGGGATGCGGGTCCACAGCTCGATGACGTTGGCCAGATGCTCGCCGGTAAGGGTGGGGGTGGCCTGAGCGTTCAGCTGCTCCAGCTCGTCGGTAAGGCGCAGCTCGGTGCTCTTGATGGCGGCAAGACGCTCGTAGGCCTTGTCGCTGCCGTCGGCTACCATGACCTCACGCTCACGGGCAAGGTCGGCAAGCTCCTTCTCCACCGCCGCCACACGGGCCAGAGCGGTGTTGTAGAGGTTGACGTTGGAGCAGGCCTCGTCAATGAGGTCGATGGCCTTGTCGGGCAGGTAGCGCTCGGTGATATAGCGTTCGGACATGATCACCGCCTGACGGCAGATGTCACGGGAGATGGTCACGTGGTGGAAGCTTTCGTAGTAGGGGGCGATGCCCTCAAGGATCTTGATGCTGTCCTCGATGGAGGGCTCCTCCACCATCACGCTCTGGAAGCGGCGCTCCAGGGCGGTGTCCTTTTCGATGTGCTTGCGGTACTCGGTGAGGGTGGTGGCGCCGATGACCTGCAGCTCACCACGGGACAGGGCGGGCTTGAGGATGTTGGCGGCATTCATAGAGCCCTCGGCATCGCCGGCACCGACAATGTTGTGTACCTCGTCAATGACCAGAATGATGTTGCCCAGCCTCTTGATCTCTTCGATCAAACCCTTCATGCGGCTTTCAAACTGGCCACGGAACTGGGTGCCGGCTACCAGAGCGGTCAGGTCCAGCAGATAGACCTCCTTGCCCTGCAGCTTGTAGGGCACCTCGCCCTTGTGGATGCGGATGGCAAGGCCCTCGGCAATGGCGGTCTTGCCCACGCCGGGCTCACCGATGAGGCAGGGGTTGTTTTTCTGACGGCGATTGAGGATCTGGATGACACGCTCCAGCTCCCGGTCACGGCCGATCATCTTGTCCAGCTTGCCGTCGGCGGCACGCTTGGACAGGTTGATGCAGTAGTTCTCCAAAAACTTGCGCTTGTTCTTGTCGCCCTTGGTGCCGTTTTTGCCGTCGGAGCGGCTGCGCTGGTTGTCGGGTGCGTCCTGAGGGGCGGGGGCGCCGTTGCCGAAAAGCTGGTTGAGGAAGGGGAAGGTGGCTGTGCGGCCATCGTCCTCCTCGTCCTCCTCCTGAGGCTGGGGCAGCAGACCCTCCTGACCCTCGGCACCGCCGAAGGCGGACATCATTTCGCTGGTCAGGTTGTCCAGCTCCTCCTCACTCAGGCCCATCTTCTGCATCATCTCGTCGATGGGCTTGATGCCGAGATCCTTGGCGCATTTCAGGCACAGGCCCTCGTTTTTGGCCGTGCCGTTTTCGACTTTGGTGATAAAGACCACAGCAACGTGCTTTTGGCAGCGGCTGCACATGGTAGGCTGCATAGTAATGACTCCTTTCAGGAGATGGATATCTCACAGGTGCGGCATCAGACTGCCGCATGACACAACATACGATAGAATTATGAACTGAGCATGAATTTCTTGCTGTTAAATACCGGAAATCAAATCAAGGGGATTGGTATTGAAGAAAAAGCGCAGCAGAGTGGTCTGCTCCACGGCCTGTCTGGGGATGATGTCGTCGGTGAGACGCAGCACCCAAGCGGCCAGAAACAGCAGCAGACAGCCCTTGACAAGACCGGCAAGGCCGCCCAGCGTGCGGTTGAGGAAGTTGATCACCGGCAGTCTGGCGGCCAGATCCAAAAGACGGCTGATGAGCTTCCAGACCAGCAGGATCACAAGGAAGGCCACAAGGAAGATCAGAATACCGGCCACCACCTCGGCCAAAGCGGTGGAGAGGGCGGCAGCGGCGTCGGCAGTGCCCTGAGCGGCATTCTGAGCCATGGCAGAGCCTACAGCATCGGTCAGCTTGTCGTGAAGGCCCAGTGCCCTGAGCACCTCAGATACAAGGCCGTCCTCCTCCAGCGTGAGCAGCTGCTCCACATCGGCCCCAAGCTTATCGTGAACGAAGGCTTGGATATGAGGCTCCAGAGCCTCGGTGACCTGTGGGGTGAGGGCGTCGGTGGCCAGACGGGCACCGAAGAAGGCCACAAAGATGGCGGCCAGACCGCAAAGGGTAAGGACAAAGCCCTTTCTGCGGCCAAGAAAGAAAAAGACCAGCAAAATGGCAGCAATGACCACATCATAGATAAGATAGTTCACGGCAGGGCCTCCTTTCGCTTACGAGGGGATATACAGCCATGCGTCCTGACTGTCGGCCAGCAGAGCGCTGGCGTCGCTGCACAGGGTCACATGACGGGCATGACGGGTGTCCTCCAGAACGGCGTATTGCGTCAAATCCCGGGTGAAGATCTCCAGCCGCTGGCCGGACAGGGTGGCAAGATACCGGCCGCAGGCGGACAGGGACAGGATCTGGCTGTTCAGCTCCCGGCTGGCGATGAGCTGACCGTCCCGGCCTACGCTGACCAGATCGCTGGCCGAGCCGGCCCGATAGCGGCCCAGCAGCAGGCAGGCAAAGCCGTCACCCTCCAGAGCATAGCCCTTGAGGTAGGTGGGGTCGAAATAATATTGGCCCAGAGCCTCGCCCTTGGGGGACAGGGTGATCAGGGAGGACTCGCCCAGCAGCCACAGGCCCTGACTGTCAAAGTCCATGTCCAGCACCGTAAATCCGTCCAGCGTCACGGTGTTAAAGGCTTCGGATTCGTGGGTGGAGTAGAAGTGCAGGGTGGAGTGAAAGGCGCCGTCCGTCTGGGAGATGGTGACCACGACCACCGTATCCCCGTCCGGGGAGAGGATGGCGTCGGTGACAAAGGCGCTGGAGTAGTTGAGGGTGATGACGGGCTGATGACGCTTGTCCAGTACGGTCACGCCGCCCCGGTAATGCTCCTGCCGGGCGGTGACGGTGAGCCAGCCGTCGGTATTTACCCGGGCGGAGAGAATACCGCCATTGGGTGCGGTGTAGACATAGGGCTCATGGGATTGGCCAAACAGATACAGGCTGTCGCCGCCTGCCTCGTAGACCACGCCGTAGTTGTCCGAGGTGGACAGCACGGGTTTTTCCATGCGTACCACATGGCTGGACAGCTCCTTGCCGCCGAAGGAGTAGTACTGAGCACCTGCGGCAGAAGCAAAGAGGTAGCCGTCCTCCAGCCGGGCGATGTCCAGCCGCTCGCCGCCGCCGTGGGCGAAGGGCTCGGTCTGGTCGGTCTGACCCGTCTGCAGGGAACGGTAGGCAAACCAGCGCCGAAAGGCGTCCAGATTCAGCTCGTCCCGAAAGACCACAAGGGCCAGCGCACCCAGCACCATAGCGGCGGTAAGGACAAAGGCCAGTATGCGCAGCAGCATATTCCGTTTTTTGGGTGTGGCGTCCATGGGTTGCTTATCACTCATATGTATGCTCCTGCCTTCGTTTCTATCACATCAAAGTACGTCCTCGTCGTACCACAGTTTGGTCATGTAAAGACCGCCCGGGGGTACGGTGGGGCCTGCCAGAGTGCGGTTGCCCGAGTCCAGAATGGCCGGGATGTCCTCCGGGGCCAGCTTGCCCTCGGCGGCGTAGACCACGGTGCCTACCATGGCCCGGACCATGTTGTACAAAAAGCCGTTGGCGCTCACCCGACACTCGATCATCTGGCCGGTGCGGGTGATGTCAAAGTAGTAGACCGTACGCACGGTGGTACGGGTCTCGGTACCCACAGAGCGCACCGCCCGAAAGTCGTGGGTGCCCACAAACTGGTCGGCCGCCCGCTGCATCACCGTCTCGTCCAGATGCTTGGGGTAAAACCACGCCCGGTTTACCAAAAAGGCGTTGCCCAGACGGGAGTTGTAAATGCGGTAAGTGTATTCCTTCTGGCGGCAGGAGCCGATGGCGTTGAAGCTGTCGGGCACCTCGGTGGCCTTGACCACCACGATGTCATCGGGCAGCCGGGTGTTGACCGCCAGAGGGATGCGGTCGCAGGGGATGGTGGAGGTGGTGCGGAAATTGGCAATATAGGTCTCGGCGTGTACGCCCGCATCCGTGCGGCCGGCACCGGTACACTTGACCGGGTGGCATACGACCGTTTCCAACGCCTTTTCCAGTGTTTCGGCAACAGAAACGGCATTTTTCTGCACCTGCCAGCCGTGGTAGGCGGTGCCCACATACATCAGCTTCAAGGCGATATTTCGCATATTTCATCGCCTCCTGTGGCGTAATTACAGGCCGAAGCGGCCCAGTACATAGATGCCCACGCACATACCGAGGGCAAGGATAAGGGTCAGCCAGTCCAGAGCGTGGTACTTCAGCTGACGCAGACGGGTACGGCCCTTGCCGCCGTGGTAGCAGCGGCATTCCATCGCCACCGCCAGCTCGTCGGCACGGCGGAAGGCGGAGATAAACAGGGGCACCAGCAGGGGGATCAGGGCCTTTGCCCGGCGGACAAGACTGCCCGACTCAAAGTCGGCGCCGCGGGCACGCTGGGCACACATGATCTTGTCCGTCTCCTCAATAAGGGTGGGGATAAAGCGCAGGGCGATGGACATCATCATGGCAAGCTCGTGGACGGGCACCCGGATGAGCTTAAGGGGGGAGAGGAGACTCTCGATGCCGTCGGTGAGCAGGATGGGCGAGGTGGTATAGGTGAGCAGGAAGGTGGCGGTAATGAGCATCAAAATGCGTGTTACCATGAAAAATGCGCTGTAAACACCCTCCATCGTGACGGTCAGCACCCAGAACTTTACCAGTACAGTCTCACCCGGGGTATAAAACAGGTTGAGTACGGCGGTAAAGACCAGAATAAACACCACAGGCTTCAGCCCGCGCACAATGGACTTGAGAGGGATGCGGGAGATGGCCACCAGTGTCACCAGCAGGGCAAACAGCACGGCGTAGCTGACAAACCAGTCGGCCAGAAACAGGGCCACGATATACAGGATCAGGCCCAGCAGCTTGGTGCGGGGGTCCATGCGGTGCAGGGGGGAGGAGCCGGGGAAGAACTGGCCCAGAGTAATGTCCTTCAATGCCATGTTACCGCACCCCCTTTGCCTTGAGGATGGCGTCCCGGGCCTGATCAATGGTGTACACCGACGGGCCAATGTCGGTGCCCATGCTGCGCAGGCGATTGAACACACGGGTCATCTGGGGCACGCCCAGACCCATGTCCTCCAGCTCCTGTCCGTGGCAGAACACCTCGGCCGGTGTGCCTTCAAAGGGGATGACGCTGTCGTTGACCACCACGAGACGGTCTACGCTGCGGGCTACCTCTTCCATGGAGTGGGAGACCAGAATGATGGTGGCGTTGTGGGCGGTGTGGTAGTCCCGGATGTTGCCCAGAATGTCCTCCACGCCAACGGGATCAAGACCGGCGGTGGGCTCGTCCAGAATGAGCACCTTGGGCTCCATGGCGATGACGCCGGCGATGGCCACCCGGCGCTTTTGACCGCCGGACAGCTCAAAGGGGGACTTCTCCAGAAGGTTGTCCCCAAGACCCACAAAGGCGGCAGCCTGCCGCACCCGGCGGTCGATCTCGGCCTCGTCCAGACCCATGTTGCCCGGGCCGAAGGCGATGTCCTTGTAGACGGTTTCTTCAAAAAGCTGATACTCCGGGTATTGGAACACCAGACCCACGTTGAAGCGGGTCTGCCGGGTGAGGCTGGGGTCAGACCAGATGTCCGTACCCTCATAGAGCACCTGACCGGAGGTGGGCCTGAGCAGGCCGTTGAGATGCTGGATCAGGGTGGATTTGCCCGAGCCGGTGTGGCCGATAATGCCGAGGTACTCCCCGCGGTAGGCGGTGAAGTCCACGCAGTTCAGCGCAGCCCGCTCAAAGGGCGTCCCCGCCGAGTAGACGTGGGACAGCTGTTTGGTTTGGATGATAGCTTCCATATGATTCGTCCTTGTGCGGTGTATGCCGAAAACGGTCATACCCGTAAGAAATTGGTGGTTATCGGTTGAGCAGCTCATACAGGGCCTCGGCGCACTCTTCGTCGCTCAGGGCGTCCAGAGGCACATTCAGACCGGCCTGCCGCAGCTGCCATAAAAGCTCTGTAGTATCAGGTACTGTAAGGCCGACTGCCTTTAACCCCTCTACGTCCTGAAAGACCTGTCTGGGTGCGCCGTCGGCCACCACCCTGCCCTTGGCCATGACCACCAGACGGTCAGCCTGAGCCGCCTCGTCCATGTGGTGGGTGATGATGACGATGGTCACGCCCTTTTCCCGGTTGAGACGCTTGATGGTACGCATGACATCGGCCCGGCCGATGGGGTCCAGCATGGCGGTGGGCTCATCCAGCACGATGCACTCCGGCTCCATGGCGATGACGCCGGCGATGGCGATGCGCTGCTTTTGCCCGCCGGAGAGCAGGTGGGGGGCATGCTCACGAAACTCGTACATACCCACGGCTTTGAGGGCCTCATCCACCCGACGGCGGATGTCTTCGGGGGGGACGCCGAGATTTTCCGGTGCGAAGGCCACATCCTCCTCCACCACATTGGCCACGATCTGGTTGTCCGGGTTTTGGAACACCATGCCGACGGTGCGGCGGATGTCCAGCAGCTTGTCCTCGCAGGCGGTGTCCACGCCGGACACCCACACCTTGCCGCCCGTGGGCAGCAGGATGGCGTTGAGGTGCTTGGCCAGAGTGGACTTGCCGCTGCCGTTGTGGCCCAGCACAGCCACAAAGCTGCCCTTTTGGATGTTCAGATCCACACCGTCCAGCACCACGGGGCACTCACCCTCCTGATTGGTGTAGCAAAAGTGCAGATCTTCGGTTTTGATAATGTCGCTCATAGAAAACACCTCGAAGGGTGAAGATTAGTCGCACAACCAACGCCCGGTGGCGCCGCAGGGGAGCACCAGACCGGTCTGGGACACGGGCAGGCCCAACTCCTGACTTTCGGTGTGGCCGCCGAAGCGTCTGGACACGATGGTTTCCAGAATGTAGGTCACAACGCTGGGGGCAAGACCGGTGGTGTAGGAGTTGAGGATAAGGAACAGGGGGTTATCGGACAGCACGCCGCTGACCAGTTCCACAAAGGGATAGAGGTTTTCTTCCAGCTTCCACACCTCGCCCGTGGGGCCGCGGCCGTAGCTGGGGGGATCCATGATGATGGCGTCGTACTTGCGGCCACGGCGGATCTCACGCTCCACAAACTTGCCGCAGTCGTCCACGATCCACCGGATGGGAGCCTCCTCCAGACCGGAGCTTTTGGCGTTTTCTCTGGCCCACTGCACCATGCCCTTGGCCGCATCCACATGGCACACGCTGGCACCCGCTGCCGCACAGGCCACCGTGGCGCCGCCGGTGTAGGCAAACAGATTGAGTACACTGATGGGGCGGCCGGCCTTTTTGATCTGCTCCCGGGCCCAGTCCCAGTTGGCGGCCTGCTCGGGGAACAGACCGGTGTGTTTGAAGTTCATGGGCTTGATGTTAAAGGTCAGATCCTTGTAGTCCACCGTCCAGCGCTGAGGCATGGACTTGTTGTCCCATGCGCCGCCGCCGGTGGAGG
>JAZOBP010000149.1:0-2267 GCA_045596065.1 Lawsonibacter sp.
TGACATTCTGGTCTACCGCTCCCACGTGGACACCGGCCATGCCCTGTACTATGTGGGCAACGGCCGCATCATCCACAGCACCACCCCCACGGGCGGCTCCAGCTACAACGACAAGCTGGAGAAGCGGGAGCCCGACGGCAGCATCGCCGTGATGGATGTGAGCCGGTTCTTTGAGGAGGACTACAGCCGTCACTTCTTCTCCTACGCCTCTCAGATCGCCCTGGTCCGACCCCTGAACATCTGGGAGGGCACCGTGCCTCAGATGTCCATCGACCGCATGAACAACCTGGCGGGTGTTATGGCCGAGAAGCTGTCCAGCCACACCGCAGGGCAGACCGTGCAGCCCGGTGAGGAAGTGACCTACACCATCCGCATGGAAAACCGCAACGAGACCCCCGTCACCCTCAACATTACCGATGAGCTGCCTTCCCACACCACCCTGATGGGCGAGGGCAAGCTGGCCTGGGAGGTGACCGTGGAGGGCGGCAAGACCGCCCAAGTCACCTACACCGTCAAGGTGGATGCCGACGCCCCTGTGGGTGCGGCCCTGGAGGGCGACAGGACCGTGATCAACGGCGTTACCTTCCCCTGCCCCAACGTCTATGTGGGCAAGCACCTGACCGCCGGGCAGAAGGCCAGCCTCACCAAGGCCGCCCAGACCGCCGGGGACAAGACCGGTATGGCCCTTGCCAAGGCCGTCTATGCGGACACCGGGGTGTCCCTGGATGCCATGGACGATGTGGCGGTGCTGATGGACTCCGCCCTCATCCCCTCGGAGAAGGTGAGCGACCACTTCCAAATCAACGACAAGTCCCCCTACTTTGCCGCCCTGGTGCCCACCCTCTACGGCGGCACCCTGGTTGAGGGCAGCGACTGCTATGCCGGTGTGCGTACCCGTGGCCTGAACTTTGACCACATGGAGGTGGGCGACATCGTCATCGCCTCCTATGCCCCCTTCACCCAGGACTATGTGATGTACCTGGTGGCGGGTCAGGACAGCGTGCTGCGGCTGGATCAGCCCAGGCTGCTCACCGGCGAGGATGCCGTCAAGGCCCTGGACACCGCCATTTCCTACCATAAGTTCCTGGTGGTGCGGCCTGCCGGGCTGCCCGACCAGCAGGCTGTGGCCGGTCTGACCGCCTCCAGTGCCTCCGCCGTGCCCGATGTGGCCGAGCTGACGGGCAAGGGCGAGACTGTCACCCTGTATGCCAACGATTTTGAGTCCTATCCCATGGGTGAGGATGCCCTGTGGCAGACCATTCTGGCCGGGGACGAGTTTGCCACCAACGTCACCGAGAAGGACAGCGCCACCGTCCGCTACGACATCGTGGAGGAGGAGGGCAACCGGGCCCTGCAGCTGTTCTCCGCCAAGAAAAAGACCCCCTGGATGAAGGTCAACCGGGAGCTGGTGGGCAACTACACCGTGCAGCTGGACTTCAAGCTCAGCAACGAGCCCAAGCTCAACCAGTGGCTGTACCTGACCCTCTATCAGGACAGCAAGACCCACGCCTTCGTCCATCTGCACTCCGACGGTGTGCGCTTCCAGTACAAGCCCCTGCCCACCGACCAGACCTCCACGGCGATGAATGTGCCGCCCTATATGTTCTACCCCGAGCATTCCACCCCGGATGTGTGGCACACCATCAAGATCGCCCGTGTGGACGGCGGTCTGTACCTAAAGGTGTGGGACAAGGGCCAGAGCGAGCCGGCCAACTGGATGCTGTCCCTGCGCAATGACGTGCTGGATGCCTCCCAGCCCTCCCACTTCCGGATGCAGTACTATGTGACTCAGATCTATTCCTCCACCAAGAACGCAGACGTCAAGGCCACCATGCTGGTGGACAACCTGACCGTCACCCGCCAGGTGGAGCTGCCCGCTCAGCCGGCCGAGGAGGCCACCCGTGGGGAGATGATGCGCACCCTGTGGAGCGCAATGGGCTCTCCCAAGCCTGTGGGCAAGGAAAATCCCTTTACGGATGTGAAGGAGGGCGATGCCTGGTATGAAGCGGTGCTGTGGGCCTATGCCAACGGCATCACCGCCGGTACCTCCGCCAGCACCTTCTCACCCCAGGCCCCTGTGCTGCGGGGTCAGGCAGTGACCTTCCTGTACCGGGCGGCCAAGGCCACGGCCACCGGGGCCAACGGCTACACGGACGTGCCCGCCGGCGCCTACTATGCCCAAGCCGCTGTGTGGGCCGGGGAGCAGGGTGTGCTGGCCGGTAAGGCCGCTGATACCTTTGCACCTGCGGAGGACCTGACTCTGGGCC